>CAJXHL010000036.1 GCA_913054335.1 uncultured Gammaproteobacteria bacterium
AATTTTTTGTTTTGCTTTTAATACCAAGTAATCATGGGCAATGGTAGCCGCTACTATTGCGGTGATATCGGCATGATCGTAGGCTGGCGCCACTTCAACAACATCCGCACCAATAAAGTTTAATTGACCGAGACCACGCAGAATACCCAACGCTTGTGCAGAGCTTAATCCGCCCGCAACAGGGGTGCCCGTTCCAGGAGCAAATGCTGGATCTAGGCAGTCGATATCAAAAGTCAGATAGGCTTTATGATTGCCAACAATTTCAAGAATTCGTTCAACAACGGCTTTTATGCCATTTTCGTGAACCCATGGTGCGTCTAGAATGGTGAGACCTCTGGTGTTGTTATTGTGTGTGCGAATTCCCACTTGGATTGAATGATTTGGGTCAATCAACCCTTCTTTTAGAGCTCGGGTAAACATAGTGCCGTGGTCAAGGCGACCATCTTCATCGGGCCAGGTGTCTGTATGTGCATCAAAATGCACAAGCGCCATTGGGCCATGTTTTTCATAGTGGGCACGCAACAGTGGGTAAGTGATAAAATGGTCGCCACCAAAAGTCAGCATTTCACTGCCAGAATCAAGAATTCTCTTAGCGTGTTGTTGTATTTGTTCAACCACCTCAGTTGGATAACCATAATCTAGCGAACAATCTCCATAATCAATAACGGCCAAATTTTTGAAAGGGTCAATTCCATCAGGAAAGGCAAGTAATTCTGCCAGTTGAACCGAGGCCTCTCTTATTGCTTTTGGGCCAAAACGCGCACCAGGGCGAAAGCTTGTTGCAGCATCAAAGGGAATGCCGCTGATTGTAATATCAACACCACTCAGATCTTTGGTGTATTTGCGACGCAAAAAACTGAGTGCACCACCGTAAGTCATTTCACCATCTCTACCATAAAGACCTTTTTTACTAAATGCTTGGTCTGTGGTTACATCTTCAAAATCACTCATGAGCCGCTTATCCTTATCTATAAAATTACTGTGATCACAAAAATATGCTGTTACTCTATATTTTATATGAAAATAATGGTATTTAAGGAAAAAAATTTCATATAAAAGTGTAAAATAATGTGATCACAAATTGATTTATCGATAAAAAATATGAAAATTGGAATTTTACAAGTGGGTAAAGCCCCAGAAGAATCAATAGATATTTATGGCAGTTATGCAGAAATGTTTATCGCCTTGTTGGACCCAAAAAAACAATCTTTTGATTTTAAAATATTTGAAATATGTGATGACGAGTTTCCCTTAAGTTGTGATGAGTGTGATGGATGGATTATCACGGGTTCGAGGCATGGCGTTTACGAGTCAATTCCATGGATTAAGCAACTCAGTCAACTGATTGTTGATATCGTTAATTCCAATAGCCCTCTGTTAGGTATATGCTTTGGACACCAGATAATTGCTCAAGCGCTGGGAGGGAAGGTAGAAAAATCAGCCAAAGGTTGGGGTGTGGGCTTTGATACTTATAAGCTTGCAGATAAAACCCATTATATGGATAATTTAAACTCTGAAATTATGCTAAATATAATGCACCAAGATCAAGTTACAATACCACCAAAGGGTGCAGTAGTTTACGCAGCATCTGATTTTTGTCAATGCGCTGGCTTTTACGTTGACGACAAGGTATTAACCATACAAGCACACCCTGAGTTCTTAGTTGATTTCAATAAAGCTTTATTAATCCAACGCTCCTCATCAGTGATCCCCAAGGAGATTGTTGATCCTGCTCTTGTTGAGCTTGATAGGGGCTATAAGGATGTTGATTCTGATAATTTTGCTCAAAGTATGAGAAATTTCTTACTGAGGTAGCTTATCAAATTCGATTGTTACCTTTTCGGTGATGTACTCACCAATGGGAATGGCAGAAGTTGCAGCTGGAGAAGGTGCATTACAAACGTGTATGGAGCGCTTACTTTCTGCAAAAAGAAAATCGTGTACCAGCGTACCATCTTTTAAAACGGCCTGAGCGCGTACACCCGCTGGATAGGGCTGAAGATCCTTTAGATTGATTGACGGGCAATATTTTTGCACCTGTTTTAAATAGCCTCGTTTGTAAAAAGAGTTAAGCATTTCTTTAATGCCTGATTGCAGGTTTTGTCCGATTACTTTGTAAAACCCTTTAAAGAAAAGCATTTGTAAAAAGTCTTTAAAACTGAAGTTAATTCTGTTGTAGCCTTCCCGCTTAAATCCAAGAACTGCATTGGGTCCAACTGTCACACTGCCATCAATCATTTTTGTTAAGTGAATGCCCAAGAAGGGCAACTCTGGATCAGGGATTGGATAGATTAGATGATTAACAAGTTGATTATACTTTTGTGGGAGTTGATAGTATTCGCCGCGAAAAGGAATTATTTGGAAGTCGGTGGGTATGTTCAGCAGCGTAACAATGCGATCGGCCATTAAACCGGCGCAACTAACCAAATATTTTGTTTTGAATGTTTCATGTTTAGTCACCACTTCAACAGAATTTGAATCTTCATTAAGGTTGGTGATTTGAGTATCCAGCAAATATTCCCCACCTAAAGCCTCAAACTGTTCAGCCATTTTCTGCGTAATCATTTGGTAATCAACAATACCTGTGGATTTAACTAAGATAGCGCCAAGGCCGGTGATATTTGGCTCGATCCGTTTAAGTTGATGTTTATTGAGTAATTCAACCTCAATTTCATTTTTCTGGCAGCGCTCAAATAATTCATGCATTCGATCAAGTTCGACTTGTGTAGCCGCTATCAGCAATTTACCGCATTGTTCAAATGGGATGTTGTGTTCTGTGCAAAAATCAATTGTTGCCTTTAGACCCTCTTTGCAAAACCGTGCCTTTAGGCTTCCGGGCTGATAGTAAACCCCTGCATGGATTACACCACTATTGTGCCCTGTTTGATGGGTAGCAAATAAGCGCTCTTTTTCAAGTAAGAGAATCCTTTTGTTGGGGTGCTCGGTTATCAATGAAAGGGCTGTAGAAACACCAACGATACCCCCACCGATGATTATGAAATCGTACATATTAATAAGGCCAAAAAACTTCAAATACTAAGACTGTTGCAAAATTGATTTTGGGATGGAGTTTGGGGAAGGCTAAAAAATTTAATGTTTTATAAGTCATTTATTTTAATCCCCTTCCACAACTAAAAAAATGTCGGAGTTATTGGAAATAGTGCTTGCACTATTTTGCAATAATTTCATACTATACCGCTTTTTGCTCATAAAGGGCGTTCTCAATAAAAGCGCCTCGTTGGCGCAACAGCTCTCTATGGAGGTTCTTTTTAGCAATAAATTTATCACGACCGTGCAGCCAGCAATAGTTGTTAATAATGAGCATACTGCCCTCACACAGTCCAACCCCAAAAGTATTGGTTTCTGATTCCAAAGATTCACCCATTTCATAAAGGTATAAACCTTGATCAATATTAAATGGTTCAGCAAATTGATCAATAAACGACATGCGAGCTTCACCTGAGCTATGTTCTTCTAAAAAAACAGGGTGATAGGTTTTATAACCAACATTTTTACTGGGTGGCGAGGACCATTGTATGTCTTCTTTAGCCAGTTCGTGATTGTGGAACTTATCCAAATCCTGCCAATCATCGACGTGCAATAGCAGCGATTCCCCACCTTCAACATCAACTTCAAGCATTTTTTGCATAATAACCCAGTCGGTATGCTCTTTAACGTAGGTACCGTCTGTGTGAAGTTCCATACGCCGATGAGCTTGACGAAGGTAACTGTCACTTTTGTCCTCATTTTTAACACTAAAACGTGCATAGAATTTGCCCGACATGGAGTCAAGGTTTGGCACCCCAATAAGGTGAGAGATTGCTGTTGACAGCATAATATTAAAATCAATAAAATCCATGTTATTGAGTGTATCTGGCTCAAGGGATTCGCACTGAAGCAGAACAGCGCCAGTTTTTCGATCTTTGACGGTGTTGAGCAGGAAATCTCCAAGCGTGTTATTGGTTTCTTTGTTGAGGCAATTAGCGACATGAAAACGCAAAAAAGGCTTGTACTCAATTGACTGAACATTTTGTGCAGCTATTCTTTTACAAAAGTTTGTAATGGTTAAACTGGAAAGTGTTATAACTGACAACCTCTTATTTTTTGGATGTGGATTAACGCTAAAGCCTATCGCTTGGTTGTTTTTCATAGTTATTGCCCGATTTTATAAAATGTCGACATTATTGCATTATAACGATATTAATGGTAAAATGCAATTAATTACATTGAAAGCCTTTCAGTATTTATCATGGTGCAGTTTGTGGATATTGAATGAAAAATTGAAATGACTACCTCTACAAAAAATACAGCCGCACAGATACTAGAAGCCCTGACTGGTGACATCCTAGAGGGTGAGTATTTGCCGGGTGAGAAGTTGCATATTAAGACCCTAAGGGAGCGCTATGAGGTGGGTACAAGCCCGTTGCGTGAAGCCTTAAGTCAATTGATTGCTAAAGACTTGGTTGTCTCAGAGAACCAGAGGGGGTTTTACGTCAGCGATATTTCAATAGATGATTTAGAAGATATTTATCAGGCGCGAGCCAAAATAGAGGCGCTTTGTATACAAATGGCGATTGAAAAAGGTGATGACTACTGGGAGGCGAATTGCTTAGCAGCGATACATCGACTTAATAAAAGCAGCGGAGCGGAGGCCGTTGACCTTAAAGAGTGGCAGAAGCGCCATTCGACATTCCATAGCGATTTAGTAGCTGGCTGCGCATCTCCTCGCTTGTTGCAGATAAGGCAGTCTTTGTTTGAAAAATCAACTAGATATCGTAACCTTTGGTTAAAAGAAAATGTGACCAACGCTGACACACTTGGTGTGAATCAGCAGGAGCATACAGAGTTGCTAAATTTGGCATTAGAGCGCGATATTAAGAGTGCTACTCAACTTGTGGAGGCGCACATACTCACGCCCGTAGAAATAATTAAAAAGTCTTTAACATGAGACCTTTACACAAATTATTTAAAATTTGCTGAGTGACAAGGGTAAATAAAAAATGTGTAAAAATTTGTAATTAATAGCACTAGCTATTGATTAGAATTTTTCTGAACTTTTTAGCATCATTGTCCCCAGCCCTTTGGGATAGGGGATTTATTCCATTTTTCTGCGTTAATTTTTTTCACAAGACAACAAGTTGAGCTTTTAAAAATATGCCTTGTAAAATGAAAAAAAATACCACTATCAAATCTAAAATGACTTGTGCAAAGGTCTCAACCTAAGAATCAAATCGAATAGCAGTGCATTGGAGTGGGCGTGAAAACTCAGATGGAATGTGGTGTTTATTGTCGAATAAAACTGGCGCTAAAGCTTTCAACATGTCCTCATAAATATTTTTTTTGAAGTCGATGACGGCTTCGATTGGACTCCAAAAGTCGACCCATTTCCAATCATCAAATTCAATCTCTTCGTGACTGTCCAGGCGAATATTCTCCTCTGTGGAGTCCAGCCTTAACAAAAACCAAACTTGTTTTTGACCAACGTATAGTGGTTTTTGATTGGGCCTTAGGTAGTTATTTGGCAGATCATAGCGCAACCATTTAGGCGTTTTTGCAAGCACAGTAACATGCTCTTTTGCAAGGCCGACTTCTTCATCGAGCTCGCGATAAAGCGCATCGAAGAGGTCTTCGCCTCTATCGATTCCGCCTTGAGGTAGCTGCCAAGCATTTTCCTTGTATCGCTTTGCTAGAAGTATTTGCTTCTTCTTATTTGTGAGAACAATACCAACGTTAGCGCGATAGCCTTCGTTGTCAATCACTAATCGTCGCCAGCAGCAAAACCTAGAATGTGAAGTAAGCTAAGGAATAAATTATAAATCGAGATATAAAGCGTTACCGTCGCCATAATGTAATTGGTCTCACCGCCGTGTATGATTGTACTTGTTTGATAGAGTATTAACCCACTCATCAACAAAATAAAGCCAGCAGATACGGCTAGAGATAATGCCGGCATGCTGAAGAAATACGCAGCCAAGCCCATCAAAAACATCACCATAATGCCTGCGGCTAAAAATCCACCCATAAAGCTAAAGTCTTTTTGAGAAACCAGTGCATAGACTGACAGTGTCGCAAAGATAACCGCAGTACCTGTCATTGCCATTGCGACCAATTCGGCGCCATTAGAGAAGGCTGTTAGGTACATACTGATGATTGGGCCTAGCGTTAAACCCATAAAGCCAGTTAAGGCAAACACCGCCAAAATACCGTAAACAGAATTTCTAAGTTTGGTTACTAAAAACAGTAAACCGAAATAACCAAGGAGAGTCATTAAGCCAAGATAAGGGAAGTTAATTGCCATTGATACATAAGCCATCACACCACTAAAAAGCAGTGTCGCTGAAAGCAATTGATAAGTGTTTCTGAGTGTGCGATTGATAACAATTGCATTACTTGCTGTTTGAACATTTGAACGCATAATATTTGAAGTAAAAGTAAAAGTGTAAAATATAGTCAATTTCGACTCAAAAAGCAAGGAAAGAGGGCTCTTTTTTAAATGAAACTTATTTTAGGTATGGGACTCACAGGTCTTTCTGTTGCGCGTTTTTTTAAAAATCAGCAAGTAAACTACCAAATTGCAGACTCCCGTCAGTCACCACCATTGCTGGACACTTTTATAGCCGAAGGGCTAGCTGAAGATTGTCAGCTGGGCTCTTGGAGAGAAAGCCTCCTCGAAGGGGTTGAGGAAATTATTGTTAGCCCTGGTATTGCTATGTCAGAGGAAATAGTCATTTGGGCAAAAGCCAAAGACATTTCATTGATAGGAGATATTGAGTTATTTTCGCGCTACGCTGATGCGCCAATTATTGGTATCAGTGGCTCTAATGGCAAATCCACCGTGACTCAGCTCGTTGGTGAAATGGGAATTGCTGCAGGTAAAAATGCAGCAATTTGTGGCAATATTGGTACACCAGTGATGGATGCTTTGAATGATGATGTTGATTTATATATCGTTGAGTTATCAAGTTATCAGCTGGATTATACGAATTCATTGGATTTGCTAGCGGGCCTAGTTTTAAATATCACGCCGGATCATTTGGATCGTTATCTTAGCTTTGAGGCTTACATTGCTTCAAAAATAAGTCTTTATCAATACTGCCAAAATAAGGTGATTAATCTTGATGAAAGTGTCACTTCTGGTATTGTCTGGGATTGTTGTTTTGGCTTGGAAGCTCATAATCAAAAATGTGAATTTAGGGTTGAGACCGATCAAGGCATTACTACATTCTTCAATAGAAGCGATACTCTATTTAGCAGCGAGAGTCTGAAAATAGTCGGCAAACATAATATGAGCAATATTCTTGCAGCTCTTACGTTGGGTTATCTTGCCGGCCTATCAAATAAGGCGATGGTGCAAGCAGCGATAGATTTTAAAGGCTTGCCTCACCGCTTAGAGTGGGTGGTAAATATAGATGGTGTAGATTTTTTTAATGACTCGAAATCAACCAATGCCAACTCGACAATCACCGCCATTAATGCACTGAGTGAGCACTATTCATCTCTGGTGTTGATTGCTGGCGGTATTGCTAAAAAAGAAGATTATTCTGTGATGTTTGAGTTGATTGGCGACAAAGCAGAGGCTGTTGTTTTGATCGGTGAAGCGGCTGAGAGTTTTGCCTCAAGTATTACCAATTGCGTGGTCGAGATTGCGCAGTCAATGGAACAAGCCTTATCGATTGCGAAGTGTTATACAGCTAATGGAGCAATTTTACTTTCACCTGCTTGCGCAAGTTTTGATATGTATGAAGATTTTAATGCACGCGGCGAGGATTTTAAGCGTCTGCTTGCTTAAATAGAGATCTTTGCATAACTAGGAATAATCGTCAATACCCGTCATCTTGCCAATCACCCATAATTATTTAAAGGTCTCTAATAAATTCAATCGCTTTGTCGATGCTTGCCTCTGTAAGGGTGAGTGCGTCATTTTCATTTCTGAGCCAAGTGCACTGGCGTTTACATAGCTGCCTTGTGGCAATGACGGCTTTTTCAATCATTTCACTCTCAGTGGTATCGCCGTCTAAATATTGCCATGCTTGGCGATAACCAACACAACGAATGGATGGCAAATCTAAATTTAGCTTTTTGTTCGTTCGAAGCTTCTTGACTTCATCAATAAACCCAGCATCCATCATTTTGTTGAATCGTTGCTCAATTCTCTGATGCAGCTTTGCCCTATCGGGCATTAATACAATTTTTTTGATCGGATTGTTGAGTGCATTGCCGTCTTTGTTTCCTTGCAACTCACTCAATGTTTTTCCACTTAAATAGTGCACTTCGAGCGCGCGCGTTACTCGTTGTGAGTCGTTACAGTGAATTCTCTCAGCAGCGATAGGGTCAATATCGTTTAATTGCCTGTGTAATTCTTCACTGCCAAGAGTTTTTAATTGTTCGGTGAAATATTGTCTTGACTCACTGGTTGATTCAGGCAGAGCTGAGAGACCGTATTCTAGTGCATGGAAATAAAATGAAGTACCACCAACCAAGATAGGTAATTTATTTTTCTCAAGCGCTAAATTAATATGGATTTTTGCTTGGGTAACAAAATCATTAACCGAAAAAGAATCCTCGGGTTCGCAAATATTAACCAGTGCATGTGGGTAATTTTGCAGGATTTCAGAGTCGGGTTTGGCCGTACCAATATCCATATTGTGATAGATGAGAGCTGAATCCACACTTATGAGGTAGGCGTCAAAATGTTTGCACAATTCAATTGCCAACTCTGTTTTGCCAGAAGCAGTCGGGCCCATTAAAAAAATGACTGAATTATTAGGCGACAATCTCATATGAGTACTAGGCTTATATCAAGGTGTCCTACATTATACCCATGGGGCAGGGCGTAGCCTCCTTTAGGGTAAGTTTCGTATAGTCAAGCAAGTTTCCTAACTTAACTTTATAATACCCTCTAAATTTTTATATTACTCAATAACGATGTTTACAGTCTTAAATCAGGCGAGTGGAAAATCCTTCCAGAGTTCAGGCGAAGCGCCAATTTTGGATGATGCTCTAACACATGGTCTAAACTTTCCCTATGGTTGTCAAAATGGCTTTTGTGGCAAGTGTAAAGCCGTTGTTTTAAACGGTGAGATTAAATACAATGGCGATGTTCCACCAGCCATTACTGAAGAAGACTTGGAGGCCAATATGGCTTTGCTTTGCCAATGTAGAGCAACGAGTGATTTGTATATCAATGTTGATGAGTTAGATGATTTGGCTAATATAGAGGTGCGCTCACTACCTTGCAAGGTAGAGCAAATTAATCGCCTCAACCATGATGTGATTCAAATTATGCTTAAAATTCCCGGCGCGCAATCTTTGCAATATTTAGCTGGGCAATATCTTGATCTAGAGCATTCCGATTTTGAACCCCGTGCTTTTTCAATTGCCAATGCGCCAACCAATTCAAATTTTATTGAGCTTCACGTTAGATTGGTCGAGGACGGTCAATTTACTAATTTTATTTTTAATAGATTGACCGAAAAGACCATTCTTAGAATTGAAGGCCCCAAAGGTGACTTCTTCTTAAGAGAAGAAAGTGATAAGCCTGCTATCTTGATTGCAGGCGGCACCGGTTTCGGTCCTATTAAGGCGATTGTTGAGCACTTGATTGCTATTGAGTCTCAAAGAAAAGTACATATCTACTGGGGCGTTAGAGCTGAAGAAGACATCTATTCTAATTTGCCTGCTGAATGGGCCAATGAGTTTGAAACGATTAGTTATGTGCCCGTTTTGTCAGAAGCTAACGGCGCTTGGCAAGGTGAAAAAGGCTTCGTCCATGAAGCCGTCGCCCAAGATTTTGCAGATTTATCTGATTATGAAGTTTATGCTTGTGGGCCACCGGTAATGGTCAGGGCGGCAGCCAGTGGTTGTCGAGAAAGAGGCTTGTCGAAGAAAAACTTCTACTCAGATGCTTTTGAATATGCCTTTGAGGAAAGTGCTGATGACTAGTATGCAATCTCACTTAGAAGAGCAATTGAAAATTGCTCTAGAACCCAGCCACCTTGAAGTGATTAACGAATCAAGTAATCATTCAGGGCCAGCTACAGAATCCCATTTCAAGCTTGTTGTGGTGAGTGAGATTTTTGACAAAATGAAACTAATTGATCGTCATCGTTTTATTAATAAACTCTTTAAAGAAGAGTTAAATCACATCCATGCTTTGGCGATGCACACCTATACACCGAGTGAATGGAAGGTGCGCCAAAGTTCGCCAGATTCGCCACTTTGTGCTAGCAAAACAAAATAGTGCGCGCTCTTTTACTAACACTTGTCTTAGTGCTGTCGGGCTGCCAAAGCGTTCTTGATAAGGTCAAAAATTTAAGTAATTTAATTGATGTTGCACCGCCAACAAAAATCTATAAGGATGAGTCCAATCTTTGGCACTATATTGCCAATCATCAGCGCTTAGTCGGTCAAAATCAACAACGAGTTGATGAACACATTGCCTGGTTTTTAAAACACCCAGATTACCTTGAAAGAGTTAGTAGGCGTGCCCAGCCATACCTTCATTTGGTAGTGAGTGAAGTTGAAAAAGAAGGCTTGCCAATTGAAATTGCCTTGCTGCCAATTGTTGAATCTGCCTATTACCCTTTTTCCTATTCTCACGGTACAGCGGCAGGGCTTTGGCAATTTATTCCTTCGACAGGAAAGTTGTACGGCCTTGAAGAGGATTGGTGGTATGCGGGTAGGCGTGATGTACTTGCATCCACTAAAGCCGCTGTTCAATATTTGAAAAACCTCAATGAGTTATTTGACGGGGATTGGCTGTTGGCAATTGCTGCCTACAATGCCGGTCCAGGACGCGTTCAAAATGCAATTGATGCCAATAAAAAAAGCGGCAAAAAAACCGATTACTGGCATTTAGAATTACCGGTTGAAACAAAACGTTATGTGCCGAAATTATTAGCCGTAGCGAAAATTCTACAAGATCCGTTGCGCTACAAACAAAGCTTCGAGAGAATTAATAATGTCCCTTATCTTCAAGCAATTGAGCTGGATTCTCAGTTTGATTTAGCACTGATCGCTCAGTGGACGGGGCTTAGTATTGATGATATTTATGCTTACAACCCTGGTTTAAGGCGATGGGCGACCCCAAGCGCTCTGCCATTTACGCTATTGCTGCCAGATTCGGTTGTGTCAATTTTTGAGAAAAAGTTAAACGAGTCAGGTGATCGACCTCAAGTCAGTTGGGTTCGTCACAAAATTCAATCGGGCGAAAGTCTCAATTTGTTAGCGAGTAAGTACAACACAACGCTCGAACAAATTATCAGTGTAAACGATCTGCGAGACGACACGATTCGTGCAGGTGAGTATATTATTGTGCCGCTTGCGCAACAAGGCGAATCGTATTATGCACTATCGGAAGAACAGAGAGAAAAGAGCAGACTCAATTCTCAAAAAGGTGCTTCAAAATTAGTATACACTGTTGTTTCAGGTGACAGTCTGTGGAAAATCTCTGAGCAGTTTGACACCAGTATCAATAACCTTATACGCTGGAATCATATTCAACCATCGGCCCCTCTTTCAATCGGCAAAGAATTGGTTATACGGTTGACGAACAAGAACCAAACAGAGCTCGCTAAAATTGCCAGAACTGGGCTCGATATAACTCGTAAAATTACTTATAAGGTTAAGTCTGGTGACAATTTATCCAAAATTGCCAGTAGGTACAGTGTGACAGTGACTCAAATACGAAAGTGGAACGAACTTGGCACTTCACATATTATTCACCCGGGCCAAAAGTTAAATATTACAATTAGTGTTGTTAATTCGAATCTAAGCTGATGATGTTACCGATTAAGAAAACCATTCTGGCCAGTCTAGCTTTTATCATTATGCACTGGCGTAAAATTATAGAAATCTCTATTATCCCAATGATTTTTGCATTTCCTTTGCTGCTTGTTCTACCTGAGCTTATGGCTGTGTCTAAGCAGCTATTTATGGGCCAGACTGGTGTCAGTATTAGTGTGCCGGATAACACGCTACTGTATATGCTCTTATTCTTGTTTGGTTACGCCTTACTTTCCATTAATTTAGCTCGTTTGGTCATGTTGGGTACAGGCTCAGTTTCTATTTTGAGTTGTGTTTTTGAGTTTGGTAAGATTGCTAAATATACTGGACTGACAATGTTGATAGGCTTTGCTATTGTTTTTCCTACTGCCCTTACAGGGCTACTCTTCGTACAACTAATTGTGTACTTTTTGATTGTTCCATTAACACTTAATTTTGTTAACGTTGCCATAGGAAGGGCGCTTAATTTGCGCTGGAGGCTAACTTTTATTGTTCACGTTAACTTGTTTTTAATGCAAGTCTTGTTGCCGACATTATTTGCCTACCTGTTTGGAATTGTTGCCGATGCCTTGGGTCTAAGTATCTATGTTACTTTGCTTGTTCAGGTGATTATTTTTTATTGGTCTGGCGTTAATCTTGCTTTTTGCTATCGCGTTATTGTGGCACATAACTCAGCGCAAAGCCTTTAGCGTAGCGCATATCAAAAATCCCTCTTTTTCGTATTTTTCTAGAGGTTTTCTTTAAGTTGTCATAAGCTTTAACAAAATCCTTTAAGCGATGCTCTTGCTTTAGATGACCTAGAATAATACTAACATTGGGCTCAATGGTAAGTTGGTCTATTTGGCCTCGTTCAAACTTTGTAATGACTAACGGCTCGAGAATGGCTTGATAAAGCTGATAATCTTTAAAGAATTTGAGCGCTCCATCTTCATCAACAACAGCCAAAGGCGTCTGTGAAGTTACCATTACTTCTGGTTTGAATAGTATGCCTTCAGTTGAAATGTAACCCTTTTCCTGCCATCGCATCGCTATGATATGGGCGCTTAACTTGATGTCGATTTTATTCCAAAAAATTCGATCAGCTTCAGCACTGGCAACCCAGGGCTCGGTCTCAATATTTTCTTTTAATTCGGCTAAGTTAATCAAGTATTTATTGTTAAGAAGCGGCGCAATAAGTTGTTCATAGTGAGCATCACTGCGGTTAAGTTTCTCATCAATTGTCCAGCTAATCTTAGGATCAAATAAATTTGAACGATGAAGGCTGTAGCCAACGGCGGCAATGGCCAAGATAAGCAGTAAAAATGGCAGTTTCCTTCCCAGTTGTTGAACAACAACTTTAGTTGGTTTTTTTGGCTTATTTAAGCGATTAAGTCTTTGTTTGGCCATGATTTATACAAGAGTCTCAGCCATGCAGAATACTAAGGACGAGCTGCTCAAAAGTCATCCCGGCTGCTTTTGCCGCCATCGGCACAAGTGAATGTGAAGTCATGCCTGGTACAGTATTAATTTCGAGTAAATAAGGTGTTTTATCTTTGTCGATGATAAAGTCAACTCGTCCCCATCCCGAGGCACCAGTCGCACGAAAAGCCTCCATTGCAATTGTTTGCAGGTATGTTTCTTCTTCATCCGTTAAATCAGCTGGGCAGAGGTACTCAGTTTTATCGCTGAAATATTTTGAATCGTAATCATAAAACTCAACATCAGCAATAATTTTCACACTTGGCAACGCCTCTCCATTAAGGATGGCAACGGTATATTCAGCACCCTCAATCCAATGTTCAATGAGAGCATCATCGTCATATTGCCACGCCAAATTAAGTGCCTTATTTAACATACCCCTATTAGTTACTTTACTTATGCCGATGCTAGAGCCTTCTAAGATTGGCTTGACTGCCCACGGTAAAGGGATGTTAATGCTCTCTGGAGGGTTTTTCTTATTTGCAACAATGGATGGTGACAAAGGTAAGAGATGCTGCTGCCAGGTTTCTTTAGTAATGGCCTTATTCATGCATAGTGCGGAGGCAGCACTATCGGAGCCGGTGAATGGAATACCTCTACCTTCTAATAGGGATTGAATATGGCCGTCTTCACCGCCGCGTCCGTGGAGAGCGATAAAGGCTTTATCAAACTTCTTATTCCATAATGATTCAATATTATCCGCAGTGAGGTCAAAAGCAAAACAATTAACTTTGTTTGCCACAAGCGCTTCATAAACGGCCTTACCACTCAATAGGGAAATCTCTCTTTCGGCAGAGTAACCGCCCATTAATACTGCAATCATATAATCACCAACTCTGGCTCCAGGGCAACACCGTGTGCGTCTGCCACAGTGGTTTGGATGTGTTTAATCAACTCCTCTATATCCTTGGCGGTGGCCGAGTTTTGGTTGATAATAAAGTTAGCATGCTTGTCAGAAATACAGGCACCACCAATACAAAAGCCTTTTAAATTACAAGCCTCAATGAGTTTGGCTGCAAAGTTATTGTTTGGGTTTTTAAAGACACTGCCGCAACTTGGCAGCCCAATAGGCTGTGAGGCATTTCTTTTATCAAGTAAGTCGCGTGCTTCGATGTTTTTCTCAACTTGGTTAAAATTAAACTCAGCGCTTACAAAAAATTCATCATTGTGCTTTGCTTTAACACTGCGATAAGTGATGACATAATCATCAGGCGATCTTTGTTGAATGTTGCCATTCATATCAATCGTTTTGACGGAGACGACGTATTGCCAGATTTCTGAACCGAAAGCACCTGCATTCATTGCCAGAGCGCCACCAACACTACCGGGGATCGCGCTGAGAAATTCAGCACCGTGTTTGTTATTTGCACCCGCAAATCGAGATAATTTGGCAAGCGTTGCGCCAGCATCGGTTTTAATCACACTGTTGTCAAAACTAATATTTTTTAAGTGCTTAGTGTGTACAACTAGACCATCAAAACCATTATCACGAATGAGTAAATTGCTACCCAGTCCAATGAAAATAACCGTTTTTTTGTTTTTCTTTAAATGACTTGAGAGTTGATCGATGTCCGCTGGCACAAAGAATTCATTGGCCAGCCCGCCAGCCCTAAGCGAGCAGTGTTTGGACATTGGTTCATTTATTAAGTGGGTCATTAATGATGTCCAAAATGCTCTATCAGCTCATGCGGTATTTTATGAACATCACCAGCACCCAGTGTCAAAAGTACATCTTCAGCTAAAATTACATTGGGTAAAACGTCGAGGATTTCCTTACTATTACTCAACACTATTGGATCAATCGAACTTCTTTGTCGAATAGAATCGGCAAGTGCTGCAGAATTGACTTGATGAATGGGTGATTCGTTCGCTGGATAGATATCTAATAAAATTAAAACATCCACTCGAGAGAGGCAGCTGACAAATTCGTTAAACAAATCTCGGGTTCGGCTGAAGCGGTGTGGCTGGAAAATAACCACTAATCGGTTTGTTGTGAAAGTGTTTCTCAGGGTACTAAGTACTGCTGCTATTTCGTTCGGGTGATGGCCATAATCATCAAACAGAGGTATGGCATAGTCTTTAATTGAGATTTTATGATGATAGTCAAGTCGACGTGCAACACCACTAAAGTTGTCAAGTGCGGCCTGTATGATCTTATGATCTATTTCAAGTTCAATGGCTACAGCAATAGCCGCAAGAGCATTTAAGATATTGTGTTTACCAATAAGATTAAGCGCGACAACAAATTTCTGTTGATGTTTTTTACACTCCACATCAAAGGTCATTTGCATTTTCTTTTGTACTACATTAGAGGCCTGTACATCGGCGTCATCACTAAAGCCATAACCAAGAATAGGTCGGTGAATCTTTTTCAGAATGTCTTGTACACCTTGGTCATCTACACAGACAACACACACACCGTAAAAAGGCAAATTAGAGGTAAAGTTAACAAAGGCATTGGTAAGGTTTTCGTAATTGTGCTCATAGGTTTCCATGTGATCTTCGTCGATATTTGTAATCACGCTAAGCATCGGTTGTAAATGCAAAAACGAAGCATCACTTTCATCAGCCTCCGCCACCAAATAATCACTTTTTCCTAGCTTGGCATTCATGCCAGTCGCATTAATTATGCCGCCAATAATATAAGTTGGATCAAGTTTTGCCTCGGTCAAAATATGAACAATAAGGCTGGTTGTGGTTGTTTTTCCATGGGTGCCTGCAACGGCAATACCAAAGCGAAAGCGCATTAGTTCAGCCAGCATTTCAGCACGAGGCACAATCAATAGATGATTCTCTTTAGCTGCTAATAGTTCGGGGTTGGTTTTTGCGATAGCTGAAGAAACAACAACCGCTTGTTTGCCGATAATATTGTCGGCACTTTGACCGTACATCACTTCACAGCCTAAGCTTGCAAGGCGCTCAGTTACCTTAGTGGTTTGAATATCAGAACCAGAGATCTCATAGCCTAAATTATTAAGAACTTCGGCAATGCCGCTCATTCCTGTGCCGCCAATACCTATAAAATGAATTTTCTTTATTTTTGAACGTGTTGGGTTGTCGATTAATTTCATTTATTGCTAACGGTTATGACGGTTATTGCTTGAATGCCTTGCCCCTTGCCAAAGGCCGTTAAGCCTTCACCAGTGGTGGCCGTAATACCAACATCGTTGGCGCTAATATTACATAGTTTGGCAATACTGTTTTTCATGTTTTTAATTTGAGGCGCTATTTTTGGCTCTAAGCATTCCAATGCAATCGCAATATGTTCGATTTTCCAATCGTCTAAATCATCAAGTGCACATTGTAAATATTGGCGAGAATCTTTAATACCTTTTTGGCAAAGCTCATCTGCGATTTTCCCTAGAATATTTCTGCCGGTAATACTCGAGATTGCATTGGTTAATGAGTGCAATACAACATCGGCATCGCTATTACCTCTAAGGCCCTTACCTTGTTCGAATTTAACACCTGCTAAGATTAAATCTTTACCAAACTCATCCTCGAAAGCGTGGGAGTCTTGACCAAGTCCGGTTTTAATTTTCATCGTTAAGAGGTCTCAAATAATAGTTAGCTAACGCAATATCCTCAGCCACAGTAATTTTGATATTATCCTTTGAGCCAATCACAATTTTTACCTTGGCCCCAGTTCGCGCAACAGCCTCGGCTTCATCGGTGATGTGAGCATCACTACTAACAACATTTTCTAGCGCTTTCATCAGCACGCTAAATTTAAACATTTGTGGTGTTTGTGCTTGAAACAATCCCTCTCTATCAATAGTTTTTTGCACTTCAAAGTCATCAGCAAGTTTTAACGTGTCCACCATTGGCGTCGCTAGAATTCCACCATCGCCACCATCTTTTAATTCATCGATGAGCAATTGAACATCACTTGCTTTTACGCAGGGCCTGACTGCATCGTGCACCAGTACCCAATCATCTGGTTTGGCAAACTCAGCTAGAGTATTAAGCGCATTTAATACTGAATGAAAACGCTCTTGACCGCCTTCGGCAATGGCAAGCATTTTGCCGTGTTTTTGATAATTGGACGTTTGAAAGTATTCATCATCTTGAGGTATGGCAACGACACAACCAATAATATCATCCATTTTAAGCAGTGTTTTTAGGCTTTGATCAAGAATGGTCAAGCCATTTTCAAGCTGTAAATATTGTTTTGGCGTAGTTGTATTCATGCGCGAACCACTGCCGCTAGCAGGAATAATTAAGAAACAATTATTATGTGACATGGAGGTCTAAAAATTCCAATTTAAACGCTGTATTAATTAGGTTTTATTATAGATGTTTCGTCACTATTATCCGCCTCAATAATTGCATTGATTTGATAGTAAGTTTCACCATCTTTAACCAATCCGTATTTATAGCGCGCTTTCGATTCTATCAAGATTAAGTCACCATCACTGTAATTATCAATTTGCTTTTTTAAGGCTTGGTTTTCTTCCTCAATTCGAGCGTTCTCGAATATGATATTGTCAATCATATTTTGTCGGTCGTTAATCACCATCGGAAAGCCATTAATCAAAATATTTTGTTTAAAAAGAGCGACAAATATAACAATAAAAACAAGGGTGATTTTGTATTTATAAACAAAACCTAATAATCCTAATTTTGGTTTATTTGAATTGTTTCGCATTAATTGAAATCTAACATTCTGAATAAGAATCTCATTATATCGAATTGGTTTTAGTATGAGGCCAATTC
>CAJXHL010000037.1 GCA_913054335.1 uncultured Gammaproteobacteria bacterium
CATTCCCTTGATTAAACAGTACAATGGCGACAAAGATGTGGATAATGAAGTTAGCGAACTATTAAATTTTCTGTCATATGAAGCAATATCGGTGGATGAGCTGGTTGAAAAAAGCAAGCTTAGTCCCCAAGTAGTAAGCCAAACGTTACTAATGCTTGAGCTTTCTAATAGAGTGAGTAAGGTGGGTATAGCAACTTATGTATTAATTTGATGAGGTTTTATGACAAATAATATTCTTGATGTCTTAACTTTTATGTTCGACTTTCTGTTTGAATCTGCGGATCAGGATTCAGCACAAGAATTGGATGATGACCTACTGAAGGCGCATCTTGCGGAAGCAGGGTTTGACGATGGTCGTATCGATAAAGCCCTTAATTGGCTGGAGAATATTGCCGCCCTACAGGAAGGCAGTATTGATTCTTTTGTCACCACGCACAACTCACTTCGAATCTATTCTGATGCTGAACAGAGCAAGCTTGATGCAAGGGCACGTGGCTTTATTATGTTTATGGAAAACATGGGCCAACTCAGTGCAGCTCAACGCGAAATGGTAGTTGAGCAAGTGATGACTCTTGAGGACTCAACACTTTCCTTGGATGACCTTAAATGGGTTGTTATGATGGTGATTGGTAACAGTACAGAAACAGAAATGCCAACGCAATGGTTGGAGTCCATCGTATTTTATGATGACAATCCAACGCTACAGTAAGCCCTAAAATGTCTAAAAACTTAGTTATCGTCGAGTCACCGGCAAAGGCAAAAACAATTGAAAAGTTTCTTGGCAAGGATTACGTGGTCAAGTCGAGTATTGGGCATATTCGCGATATGCCTAAGAAAGATATGGGCATTGATATTGAGAATAACTTTCAGCCTACTTATGCGATTAGTAGTGACAAGAAAAAAGTCGTCGCTGATCTTAAGAAATCTGTCAAATTGGCCGAAAAAGTTTATCTTGCAACGGACGAGGATCGTGAAGGTGAAGCCATTGCTTGGCATTTAAAAGAGGCGTTATCATTGGCTGATGACACACCTAGAATCGTTTTTCACGAGATCACCAAGGGCGCTATTACTGAGGCGATTGCCAATCCAAGAACAATCGATAACCATCTTGTTGATGCACAGCAAGCAAGACGCGTCATTGACCGGCTGGTAGGCTTTGAAATCTCCCCTGTCTTATGGCGCAAAATTTCTGGCGCACGATCTGCGGGCCGAGTGCAATCCCCTGTTGTTCGATTGGTGGTAGAAAGAGAGCGTGAAATTACAGCACATGTTGCCAGTCGTAGTTTCAAAGTTAAAGCAACATTGCTTGATGATGCGAATGAGTTGATTGAAGTTAAACTGAAGCAAGACTTTGGCTCGAAAGACGAGGCAATGGCATTTGCCCAAAACCTTCTCGAAGCAAGTTTGAGTGTCGCTTCGGTTGAGACCAGGCCTTCAAAGCGCTCACCAAAGCCGCCATTTATTACCTCAACACTGCAGCAAGAAGCTTCACAAAAGTTAGGCTTTTCAGTAAAACAAACCATGACCATTGCGCAAAATCTATATCGCGAAGGCTCCATTACCTACATGCGTACCGATTCGTTTAATCTCTCTGAGACAGCGATTACGGCCGCCAAAGAAATAATCGAGTCGACTCATGGCGCTGACTATCACCAAGAACGACGCTACAAAACCAAATCGGTAGGTGCGCAAGAGGCGCATGAGGCAATTAGGCCAACCGACCTTACCAAGCCAAGTATTTTAGGTTTGGATGATCAGGCGGCTAGACTTTATTCTTTAATATACAAGCGCACATTGGCCTCGCAAATGAGTGACGCTCAATTGCAAAAATCTAGAATTACGGTGGATGTGTCGAATCGAGACGAGAATTTTATTGCTGATGGTGAGGTGTTGTCATTTGCAGGGTTCTTGAAAGTCTATGATTACATGGCGGCGGAGGATAAATTATTGCCAAAACTCGACAAAGGTGACAGCTTGTCGCTTTTGGACTTCAACGCCAGAGAGTCTTTTTCCAGAGCAAAGCCAAGATATACCGAAGCCTCTCTTGTTAAAGAGATTGAGCAAATGGGCATTGGCCGTCCGTCAACTTTCGCGACTATGGTCACTACCGTACAAGATAGAAATTATGTTACCAAAGAGACGCGTGACGGCACTCAACGTGAGTATCAATTGATCGAAATTGCTAACGGTGTTGTATCTGATTGCACTCAATTCGAAATCACTGGTGCAGAGAAAAATAAGCTGTTCCCAACCAATGTTGCTTACTTATTGGTTGATTTTCTACTGAAGAACTTTAGAAATATTATTGGTTACGAGTTCACCGTTAACCTTGAAAATAATTTTGATAAGGTTGCCGGACAGGAAAGTCCTTGGCAAGATGTTGTTCGTGATTTTTACGAGCCCTTTCATGCTCAAATTGAGCTAGCGAAAGACATCTCTAGAGAAGAGACGCATGGCAAAAGGGACTTAGGCGAGGACTCGGTCAGTGGCAAGCCAGTCAGTGTGCGTTTTGGTCGTTATGGTGCTTATGCGCAAATTGGCCATCAGGATGACGAAGAAAAACCAACTTTTGCCTCTCTGAGAGCCGGACAAGACATTGAAACCATTACTCTTGACCAAGCAATTGAGCTTTTCAAAATGCCAAGAATGATCGGTGAGACCGCTGATGGTGAAACCATTAAAGCCAATTACGGACGCTTTGGTCCTTACATTCAGTACGGTAAAAAATACGTATCTCTAAAAGAGGTTAGCCCAGAAGAGATCGATCTTGAAACCGCATTGGAGCTGATTGCCGCCAAAGAAAAAGTAGACGCCGAGCGCCTTATTAAGTCTTTTGAAGGTTCCGATATCCAAATTCTTAATGGTCGTTTCGGACCCTACATTTGGAACGGCAAAAAGCGTGGCAAAGGGCAAAAGAACGTGACCATCCAAAAAGTGTTTGGTGATAAAGCACCTGTCGATCTAACGCTAGAAGAGTGTGAGAAGGCTATTGCGGGCAAAGCCAAAGCCAAGGCAAAAACTAAAGTAAAGAAAGGCAAAAAGAAAGCAGCTCCTAAAAAAAAGCAAAGTCCTAATCGACTGAACGAGATCACTGTTTGATTTTTACCGACACTTGAGAAGATTACTTAATCTACAGTGCGTGTACTATTAGAGACCACTGCTTTAGGTATGAATATCACCTAAAAGCCAACTTTCAGCCATTTTTTAACTTTTACAAAACCTGTCTTAACCATGCTAGGACAGGCTTTGTAAAAATTACCCACTGAATAAAATTTAACTTTTATTCAACATCCATACCTAAAGCAGTGGCCTCTATTAGTATAATTAGCAAATGACAAAAATAAAAATCTGCGGATTTACCAATGCGGATGTTGCTCGAGCGGCAGCCTTAGCTGGCGCAGATGCTATTGGCTTGACGTTTTACAACCCCTCACCCAGAAATGTTAGCATTGATGTTGCACGCTGGATCGTTGCTGCACTTCCGCCGTTTGTTAATCGTGTGGGCTTGTTTGTGAATGCCAACCCAAGTCAAATTGATGAGATTCTGGCTGAAGTGTCGCTAGATACTTTGCAGTTTCATGGCGACGAAACGCCAGCCGACTGTGAGCAATATCAAATGCCGTTTATTAAGGCTGTTCGAGTAACAACCGAAACCAACCTGCAGCAAGTTGCGGCTGATTTTTCTGCCGCAAGTGCTTTGTTATTAGATGCTTATAATCCGGCAGCTTATGGCGGCACAGGCGAGTCTTTTGACTGGTCTTTGGCAAAGGTTGATATTGACTTACCAATCATTCTGGCTGGCGGTCTAGTTGAGGCCAATGTGGCAGAGGCTATCGCCCAAGTCAATCCTTATGCTGTGGACACTTCAAGTGGCGTGGAAAGTACAAAAGGTGTCAAAGATATTGATAAAATAAGACGTTTTATTAGCAAGGTTCGCCCGTGAGCTACAATCTACCCGACAACAAAGGCCATTTCGCCCAATATGGCGGTGTTTTTATTGCTGAAACGCTGATGACGGCCGTCACCGAACTAAAAGAAGCCTACGAGAAATACAAAGACGATGCTGATTTTTTGGCAGAATTTGAAGATGACCTGAAGCACTATGTTGGTCGTGAAAGTCCGCTTTATCACGCAAAAAACCTCACAGCTAAATTAGGTGGCGCGCAAATCTACTTAAAGCGCGAAGACTTAAACCATACCGGCGCTCACAAAATCAACAACACCATTGGACAGGCACTGTTGGCGAGCCGTATGGGCAAAACCCGTATTATTGCCGAAACAGGCGCTGGACAACACGGCGTTGCTACAGCAACCGTTGCAGCTAGACTTGGCTTGGAGTGTGTGGTATACATGGGAGAGGTCGATGTTGCTCGCCAAGCGCTCAATGTTTACCGCATGAAATTACTCGGCGCTACCGTAATTCCAGTGACAGCAGGCTCAAAAACACTTAAAGACGCGCTGAACGAAGCAATGCGCGACTGGGTGACTAACATTGACGACACTTTCTACATTATTGGTACGGTTGCAGGTCCACACCCTTATCCTATGATGGTGCGCGACTTCCAAACTGTGATTGGCAAAGAAGCCAAAAGGCAATTTGCCGAACAAGCAGGCGGATTGCCTGATGCATTAATCGCTTGTGTTGGCGGCGGCTCAAACGCCATTGGCTTATTCCATCCGTTTATTGATGATAAATCCGTTGAAATTTACGGCGTTGAAGCAGCAGGACACGGCATTGAAAAAGGCCCAACAGCGCACGCGGCACCACTTTGCGCAGGCAGTGTTGGTGTCCTCCATGGCAACAGAACTTACTTAATGGAAGACGAAGACGGCCAAATTATCGAAGGCCACTCGATTTCTGCCGGTCTAGATTATCCAGGTGTTGGCCCAGAGCATGCCTACTTGAAAGACACTGGTAGAGCGCAATACGTTTCCATTACCGATAAAGAAGCTTTAGAGGCGTTTCATACATTGACCGAAGTTGAAGGCATTCTGCCCGCCCTTGAATCTGCACATGCAGTGGCATACGGTATTAAATTGGCGCAAGAGTGGTCAAGTGATAAAACGATTATTATTAACCTTTCTGGGCGTGGTGATAAAGATATTCATACTATTGCTGAAATCGAAGGTATCGAATTCTAGAGGATACTTATAGCCAACACCTTTGTTGCCGAAGCTTAACAAAACCGTCACTTATAAGTATAAGCTCCTATTTTGTTCAGCCCCTTGCGCCTCGATTTTGGCAATAGTTGTCGTTCTAGAATAGCACATTGTTGCTTCGGCTCTTAAGTGTGTTTTTGCCCTGCGCTAAAGGAAAACTATCGGTAAAAACAGCAATCTTATTTCATAAGTTTGTATTAGATCTCTACTCTGATTAGATTGTGTCATAATGAATGCATTTGACTTAGTGGTGTAAAAGTAGGCAGAGAAAATAATGGAAAAAAAATCATTTAATTTACAGGATAGGGCCGGGGTTTTCTCTATCTACTTGGTTATTTTATTTGTTAATGCCTTTGTCGACGTATCACATAAACAAATAATCATTAGCACCATCTATAAGCTAAGTGGTGATGGGCCGCAGTATCTTTATAATGAATCAACCCAAATTATCATGACAGCCGTTGTTAGCGCCATGATCCTTCTTCCTTTTATTGCGCTTTTTACCCTTTCTGGATATCTTTCTGATCGCTTTGCAAAGCCAAATATCATGCGCTGGGCAGCTTTCGCTGCGGTTATTATTACGCTGGGAATTGCTTATGCCTATTATCAAGGTGAGTTTGAGTTGGCTTTTGGTCTTACATTATTACTAGCAACACAGAGTGCCATTTATTCGCCAGCTAAGTACGGCTATATTAAAGAGTGCTTGGGTGAAAAGGGTCTTAGTATCGGTAACGCCTTTTTAATGTCAGTTACCTTGATTGCGATTTTGCTAGCAACAGCTATTGCTCCAATCATTTTTGAACAAGTCTATCTAGTAGACTACTTGGCACAACTTCCAGATGATTACGTTTTTGCAAGTCCTGGTGAAATACTACAAGTCATTGCTCCAATGGCATGGGTTTTGGTTGGATTGTCGGTGGTAGAATTTATCTCGACTTTTGGCTTGAAGTATTATGCAACACAGTATAAAGAGGCTAAATTATCTGTCAGCAAGTTGTTGCTAGGCGGTTATTTAAGAGAGCATGTGCGCAACATGAGGGAAAATCAAGTCACTTGGTATGCAATACTTGGCACAGCAGTCTTCTGGAGTATTTCTCAAAATATGCTAGCAGTGCTTCCAGCTCATGCCAAGACCAATTTGCACATTGAAAGCGTAGCCTTACTCAGCTTGTTGATGGCAATTTCAATTGTTGGTATTATTATTGGTTCTTATGCTTCCAGTAAAAACTCTCAAAAAGGCATCAGGGTAAACAATGTGTATTATGGCGCGATAATCCTCATTATTTGTGCTGCGTTAATTCCTGCTTTTTCAGTGCCAGCATTCTTAACCGAAACATTGCTTGGATTTGAGCTTATGGGTGATGCTATCAGTTTGGGCTTGGTGTTAACGGTAGCAACAATCTTTGTCTTTGGACTGGGTGCTGGCATGTTGGTGGTGCCACTTAATGCGCTCATTCTAAGTAACGCCGCACCAGACAACCTAGGTAGCGTTATTGCCGGCAAGAATTGGGTGCAAAATATTGCAATGGTGAGCTTGTTATGCATAACTGTGTATGTGGCCTATAACAACGTGAATAGTGAGTATATACTCTATTTCAACGCAGTCATTGCGCTGATCGGGTTTAGCGTTGTGCTGAAGAAGCTTAAATCGATCTACTAAACTAGTGCGAGGCTTTCTAGTAAAGCTCGTCTTTGGATGGCGGTACCGTCTATCTATCATAGGAGTCGAGCAGGCTCCAAAGAGCGGACCTGTTTTGTTTTTGGGCAACCATATATCTTGGATAGATTTTATCTTTTTGCAATGAACTACTTCAAGAGCCATTTGCTTTGTCATGCACGCAGAGTATTATGATTGGCCTGTGTTGAGGTCTATTCTCAAGTCATTAAACGTGATCAGCATTAAGCCCGCGAACAGTAGGGGCGCCTTAAAAAATATTATTACAGCATTAAATAACAACAAGGCGGTGTGTCTTTTTCCCGAAGGCGGTATTTCTACGAATGGAGAGCTTGCACCCTTGATGCGTGGCTTTGAAAAAATTCTAGCAAAAACATGCACTGATGTCACTGTTGTACCTTTTGCGATTAAAAATATGTGGGGTGATATATTATCACTTGCACCAAAAGAGGTTAGAAAGCAACAAAAATAAACCTTTCGAAGGTGTGTTAGCCTGAGTTTTGGCTTAAGGTTGGGCTCGAACGCAACTCGTGCTGAAGTTGAGCGCTCTATCTCGCAAATGCTAAGCCAATCAAACCTTTCTTGATGAAGCCTCTAAAGTTTTTGTGCGACAGCGCGTCCAATTCCATCCGGAGAGGCTAAGTTTTGATGCGCCGAGCTGATAGCAGCAATTCTCTCATTGACCAGCTTATTTGGATTGCTTGCAGCCCTTGATTCAAGGTTAACATGAATGAGCATCTGCTCGCCTGTTGCCACTAGTCGACCATCTAGGTGATATAAGAAATGGAAAACATGAAGTTTTTTGCCACCACCAGATATTACCTGAGTTGAAACACTTACCCCCTCACCGACAAGCACTTCGTCTAGGTGTCTGATGTGTGTTTCTACGGTAAAGAACGAGTTTCCTTTAGCGATATAAGCCCTATCTACACCCACAATAGTCATGATTTTATCGGCCGCATTTGAAAAGCATTCGAGGTAATGCGTTTCATTCATGTGGCCGTTAAAGTCAGACCATTTTTGCGGGATTGTCGTTGTATAGGTTTCAAGCGGTTGACTAAGGTCCAAGGACTCGAAGTTGATTTCTTCAGCATTTTTTGCCAACCGTTCTTCAAATGCCTGCAGTGTATTGCCAGCACCCCAGTGGTTGTCTTTCAATACTTTTAAGATGTCGACTAAATTATCGTCTCGCTTTTGCTCTAAAGCTCGAATCGAGTGCATGCCCGATTGCTCATCTGACTGATTGGCAACTTTATCGACCAGCTCTTCGGTGAACTCTGGCACATCCATCAGGTGAGTCCATGGCCACTCAAGACAAGGTCCGAATTGTGAAATGAAGTGGCGCATGCCAGCCTCACCACCCGCTAAGCGGTAGGTTTCAAACAAGCCCATTTGCGCCCAACGCAAACCAAAACCATAGCGAATAGCGTCATCAATTTCTTCGGTAGTGGCAATGCCATCATTCACCAGCCACAGTGCTTCACGCCATACTGATTCCAGCAGTCGATCGGCAATAAAAGCGGGAATTTCTTTTTTAATATGCAGTGGAAACATGCCAATCGATTCGAAAATATCACTGGCTTTTTCAATAACTGTCGTGCTGGTTTTCTCGCCACCAACGATTTCCACAAGAGGTAGCAGGTAAACCGGATTAAATGGGTGGGATACCAAAAGGCGCTCAGGGTTGTTCAACTCAACTTGTAAATCGGTTGGTAAAATACCCGAGGTGGAAGAGGTAATGATTGTGTCTATTGATGCACTGAGTTCGATTTCACTATAAACAGCCTGTTTCATTTTCAGTCTTTCTGGCACGGCCTCAATAACTATTTCGGCATTTTTTGAGGCCTCGGCAACGCTTTTCTTAAAGCTTAGTTGGCCTTTTTTTGGCAGCTGCACAGTATGCAGATTGGCATAAGCTCTGGCGGCGTTATTAATGACTTTGTTGGCATTATCTGGTGCATCAGGCGAAGGGTCAAAGACATTGACATCAATGCCATTAAGCAATAATCGAGCAATCCAGCCAGCGCCAATAACACCAGCACCAATAACACCAGCAGTTTGAATCGAGCTCATTTTATCCCCAACGCTTTTGCAGTTGCATTTTTTCGCGCACCTCTGCAGGACTTAGTACTTTTACGCCCATGCCTTCGGTAATTTGTACCGCTCTTTTCACCAAGTCTTCGTTTGTGGCTAGCACGCCTTTTTTAAGGTAAATATTGTCCTCTAAACCAACACGAACATTGCCACCAGCCAAAATAGCCATCGCCACGTATGGTAATTGGTTGCGTCCAATGGAAAATGTTGAGAATGTCCAATCATTAGGAACGTTTGCAGTCATCGCCATCATTGTGTGAAGGTCGTCGGGCGAACCCCAAGGAATGCCCATGCACAGCTGGATCATTACAGGATCATCAATCCAGCCATTTTCTTTTAGCCACATCGCAAGCTGCAAGTGACCGGTATCAAAGCACTCGATTTCAGGGCGCACACCTAAGGCTTGAACTTGTTTTGACATTTCACGCAAGATTGACGGCGTATTGGTCATCACATAATCGCCTTCGCCGAAATTCATCGTGCCGCAATCGATGGTGCATATTTCTGGTAGTAAATTTCTTACATGTGCAAGGCGTTCAGTTGCTCCCGCCATATCCGTGCCTTCATCGTTTAGAGGCAATGGCTCTTCGGCAGAGCCAAACACCATGTCGCCACCCATGCCAGCGGTAAAGTTAAGCACCATATCGACTTTTGATTCACGAATGATATTTATCACTTCTTCGTAAAGCGCAGGGTCTCTCGCGGGCGCACCTGTTTTAGGGTCGCGTACATGAATGTGAACAATGGCGGCACCGGCTTTTGCTGATGTGATACAAGAGTCTGCAATTTGTTGAGGGGTAATAGGTACTTTGTCTGAGCGTCCTGTTGTGTTGCCCGCGCCAGTCACAGCGCAAGTAATAAAAATTTCTCTTGAGGGTTGTAAGCCAGTCATATTTACTTCTCCATTAATTAAAGCATGCTTCTAAGCAAGATTTCACCGCACTATTGGCGAGTATGTTACTGCTCGACTCTGGTCGTGCTATACTTTATACGTCATAAATTATACATAATGCGAAATGAATATTTATTCACATTCAGAAGATACGCTTGACGTCACGGTGCTATTGCTGCCTGAATCTTCAATGATGGTATTGGCCTCTGTTATTGATCCAATGCGTGCAGCCAACCGTTTATCAGAACGCAAATGCTTCACGTGGCGTATTGTTGCAACCGATGGCAAGCCAGTTAGCTTCACCTGCGGCATACAAATTATGCCCGACGAAGTACTGAATGTCGACACTGCGGGCGATGTTCTGTTTGTTGTCTCTGGATTTAATCAGTACGACTATATCAACAAGGATGAAATTGCATTAATTCGCAGGATTGCACCACGCTTCAAAGCATTAGGGGGTGCAGATACTGGCGCATGGATTTTAGGTAAGGCAGGATTACTGGAAGAAAAAAATGTCACTACGCACTGGGAAGATTTAGAGGATTTCTCTAGCAGTTTTCGCAAGTCCAATGTGCAGCCAGATCGTTTCGTTGTTGATCAGCCTATTTTTACCATTGGCGGTGCCTCGCCCACTTTTGATTTTATGTTGCACCTCATTCGTACGCGACTAGGCTATCCACTTGCCTTGGAGGTGGCCAGTGTTTTTGTCTATGACGAAACACATTTTTCCACCGATGCACAGCCGCTCGTTTCGCTGGGACTGCTGAATGATTTTGAACCCAGAGTGACGAAGGCGATTCGCATCATGGAGGCGCATATTGATGAGCCTATATCAATCGTTAATGTGGCCGAACAATTGGCGATGTCGAGTCGACGGTTAGAAAAGTTGTTTCAGCAGCACTTGCAATGCTCGCCTGGCGCTTACTATTTACGTTTAAGGCTCCAGCGCGCACGGAAATACGTGACCGATACTTTGCTGTCGATGCAGGAAATTGCCATTCGAACAGGCTTTAACAGTCTTTCTGCGTTCTCAAGATCCTATAAAAAACACTATCAAAGTGCGCCTAGTGATTATCGAGCTCAAGTGTGGAGGCGCTAGTTTTAGCCAGTATTAATATCCTTCCCAATGCAACTGTCGCCAAACCCTCCACACCCTTGGCGACCTTCTTAGGATTGATGCAGCGAATGGGTGTCGTTAATATATTGCACTGGACACGCCGATTAGTCTCTCGTCGGCATTGATTAATAAGAGTTTTTCTAATGATTCATTGCGCACCAAAAGCCGTTTTGATTAATACCGTTATTGAGGATAATATTATTTGCATCGTTAAATTGAATGGGTTAAGCCGCTAGTTGAGAGGCCTTAAGGCTACTGCAATAATTTTTATTACTGTTTTTTGCTCATAATGTAAATATTGTATACAATATAGTTGACTATTGCCCATAAATAGCGAATAATAGACATACAATGGCATGAATCAATAATAATTGTATACAATAGTACAAAGTAATTCTATATGGGTTTAGAAAAAAAACTACTTTCTAAAGAAGTTTTTCGTATTATATGAGGGCTTATTGAGGCTGGTAAAATACCCTCTGGAAGCAAGATAAGTGAGCTAATTTTGGCAAAAAACTCTCGGTTAGTAGTGGGCCAATTCGTGATGCCATTGCTAATCAAGATGGAGAAATGGCTGAATTACTAATGCGTCAGCATATTTGCCTATAACGAATGAATGTAGAAAAACAACTTAATTAGAAGGGTGGAGATGAATACAGGAAAGCAATTTAGAGAGGCAGTTGCACAAAATGAATTGTTGCAGTGCTTGGGCGCAACAACAGCTTATCATGCATTATTGGCAGAAAAATCTGGCGCTAAAGCCTTATATGTTTCTGGCGGTGGTGTGTCTGCTGGCTCACTGGGCGTTCCTGATTTGGGAATTTCCACTTTAAACGATGTTGCTGTCGATGTTGAACGCATATGCTCTCGTATCAGTTTGCCAGTTCTTGTCGATATCGATACTGGCTGGGGTGGGTCGTTTAATATTGCTCGTGCCATTAAAACATTGGAAAAAGCCGGTGCAGCAGCTATACATATTGAAGATCAAATCCAGCAAAAACGCTGTGGTCACCGCCCCAATAAGGCTCTGGTGCCTAAATTTGAAATGCTGGATAGGATTAAGTCGGCGGTAGATGCGCGAGTCAGCGATGACTTGGTCATTATGGCAAGAACAGACTCGCTTGCACAACAAGGCCTTGAGGCTGCTATTGACATTATGGGCGCCTGTGTTGACGCCGGCGCAGATATGGTTTTTCCTGAGGCAGTTAGTGAGCTTGCGGTCTATAAAAAAATTACTGAATCAATAGCAGTGCCTGTACTGGCAAATATCACCGAATTTGGGGTGACACCATTATTTACAACGGACGAGTTAATCAGTGCCGATGTCAAGATTGCCCTTTATCCTCTTTCTGCCTTCAGGGCTGCCAACCAAGCAGCACTCAACGTTTATCAGCAAATTATTACAACAGGATCTCAGCAGGCTGTTTTAGAGGTAATGCAGACTCGAGAGGAGCTGTACGAATACTTGGAATACCACAGGTATGAGCAACAATTAGATCAATTATTTAGCAAGGAAGGGGCTGATGTCAACAGCATTTAAACCAAAGAAATCGGTCGCCTTGTCAGGCGTCGTTGCAGGCAATACAGCTGTATGTACCGTCGGCAGAACGGGCAACGACTTACATTATCGAGGTTATGATATTCTCGATTTAGCCAACAGCTGTGAATTTGAAGAAGTCGCCTTTTTATTGGTGCATGGTAAATTGCCCAATAGCGAGGAATTACAGCAGTACAAAAACAAGCTGATTGCTTTACGTGATTTACCCAAGGCGTTAAAAACAACCTTGGAGCAAATGCCAAAAACCGCACATCCAATGGATGTTCTGAGGACAGGCTGCTCGGTCATGGGCGCACTTGAGCCTGAGGTTGACATTAACGATAGTGAAAAAACACGAGATGTGATCGATCGCCTGCTGGCAAGCTTCGGCTCGATGCTAACTTATTGGTATCATTATTCACACAATGACAAACGCATTGAATTAACGACAGATGATGATTCAGTCGGCGGCCATTTCCTTTCTCTGTTGCACGGCAAAAAAGCGCCAGAATCTTGGGTTAAGGCAATGCATGTTTCTCTTATTCTATATGCAGAGCACGAGTTTAACGCTTCGACCTTTACCTCTCGCGTTATTGCTGGCACAGACTCCGACCTGTATTCGGCTATTACTGGCGGCATCGGTGCTTTGCGTGGTCCCAAGCACGGTGGCGCCAATGAAGTAGCATTCATTATTCAGCAAAGATACGCCAGTGCCGATGAAGCCGAAGCCGATATTCGTAAACGTGTTGCTAATAAGGAGATTGTCATTGGCTTTGGTCATCCGGTTTATACCATCAGCGATCCTCGCAACGACAAAATTAAGCAAGTGGCTAAAGACCTTTGCGATGAGTCTGGCGAGCACAGAATGTATGCAGTGGCTGAGCGTCTAGAGGCGGTCATGAAAGAGGTTAAAAATATGTTTCCCAATCTCGATTGGTTCTCCGCGGTTTCGTACAACCAAATGGACGTGCCGACGGCTATGTTTACACCGTTATTTGTCATCGCTCGAGTAACCGGCTGGGGCGCACATGTCATTGAGCAGCGCGAAGATGGCAAAATTATTCGACCAAACGCAAACTACACTGGGCCTGAAAACCTTGAATTTGTGTCCATCAAGAATAGATAAGGATAGATAAAAATGAGTACAGTACAAACGATGGACGCGAGTCGCTCCACGAAGTTCGACGACGTTATTGAAAAAATTGTCGACTATGTTTTAAACTATGATGTCAGCGCTTCTGAGGAGGCAATGACAACTGCAAGATACTGCTTTATGGACACCATTGGCTGTGGTCTATATGCGCTACAATATCCGGCGTGTACAAAAATGATGGGGCCAATTGTGCCTGGTGCAACGCTTGATAATGGGGCGCGTGTACCGGGCACAAGTTATGAATTAGACCCAGTGCGAGCTGCATGGAACATTGGTGCTATGATTCGTTGGCTAGATTATAACGACACTTGGTTGGCGGCCGAATGGGGCCATCCTTCGGACAACTTAGGCGCAATCTTAGCAACGGCTGACTATCTTTCGCGTAATAATATTACCGAAAACAAGGACGGCTTAAGAATGAAAGACGTGCTTGAGGCAATGATCAAAGCGCATGAAATACAGGGTGTTATAGCACTAGAAAATAGCTTTAACCGCGTCGGTCTTGACCATGTGATGTTGGTACGAATTGCCTCCACTGCCGTAACAGCGCAAATGTTGGGCTGTGATCGCGCACAAATGCTAAATGCCGTCTCTCACGCATGGCTTGATGGCTCCTCGCTACGCACTTATCGTCATGCGCCTAATACGGGTTCACGTAAGTCATGGGCGGCAGGTGACGCCACAGCTCGCGGCTTGTTTTTAGCGATGTTGGCAAAGCGTGGTGAAATGGGCTACCCAAGTGCCGTCACCGCACCAGTATGGGGCTTTCAGGACGTACTATTTAAGGGAAATACGCTTTCTCTGAAGCAAGATTATGGCACTTATGTGATGGAAAATATCTTGTTTAAGATTAGTTACCCTGCTGAATTCCACGCTCAAACTGCCGTTGAAGCGGCAATTAATCTTCATCCGCTTGTCAAAGATAAGCTTGATGAAATTGAAAAGATTGTGATTGAAACACAAGAGTCAGGTGATAGAATTATTAACAAAACTGGGCGCTTAGATAACCCTGCCGATCGTGACCATTGCCTCCAATACATGGCGGCTATTGGTCTTATCAGGGGCGCCTTGGTTGCTGAGGATTATGAGGATAACATCGCTAAACTGCCGATTGTTGATCAAATTCGCGGGAAAATGCAAGTGAGTGAAAACACTCGATTTAGCCAAGAGTATTTAGAGCCGGATAAGCGTTCAATTGGTAATTCGATCCAAGTGTTTTTTAAAGACGGCACATCAACACATGTAGAAAGTGTGAATTATCCTGTCGGCCATCGTCGTCGTCGTGATGAAGGTATTCCACTGTTAATTGAAAAATTTGAGCGCTATGTGCGTGGCCATTTCGCTCTGGAACAATCAAACCAGATAAGTCAAATATGTGCTTCCCAAGCAATATTCGAGAGCACAAGTGTTGATGAAATGATGGCATTATTATCAACAGTGTGACTTAAAGCCACTGCCTAGTCAGCCCAATACTCCTATTTAATACTCCTATTCGTTTTTTGTTAAACAGAGGACTAAATAAGATAAGCGGGACTAGGGTCTATGGGTAACATTATTTGCTATTGTTGTTGATTGTTTACACTACCTAATGGAAAAAGAAAAAAACCCGCTGTGGCGGCCATCAGAAGCCCTTATAGACCAGTCTCAAATGACTGAGTTTAGGTCTTATGTCAACGCATCTACCAACCAACAACTGCTTGATTATCATCAGTTGTATCAGTGGTCGGTCGCCAATATTGGTGATTTTTGGTCGTACTTTTGGGACTTTTGCGATCTGCGTGCAAGCAACAAAGGTGACACTGTCCTTGCTAATGCAAAGGATATGATTGGGGCAAAGTTTTTTCCTGATGCAGGGTTGAATTTTGCCGAAAATTTGTTATCCAGAGGCTCTGACGCTGACGAAGCGATAGTCTTTATAGCTGAGGACAATACAACGATTCGGCTTAGTTACGCAGAACTTAAGAGCCAAGTGGCCTCTTTAGCAAGTTATCTAAAAAATATAGGCGTTACAAAAGGCGACAAAGTAGCGGCCTATTTGCCCAATACTGAAAAAACCATTATTGCCTTGCTTGCAACAACAAGCTTGGGCGCTGTATGGTCATCTTGCTCGCCTGATTTTGGCGTTCTTGGGGTTGTTGATCGTTTGTCGCAAGTACAGCCAAAAGTTTTATTTGTTACTGATGAGTACTTACATAAGGGCAAGACTTTTGAAATGGCTGAGAAAAACCAAGCCGTGCTCAGTGTTTTGGGCAGTGTTAAGGCTAGCATTATGATGTCACTACTTAATAATGATGCGAGTCATTCGTACACCACTGACTGTTTTGAGAACATCCAGCAAGAGTTCGCAGGCAGTGACTTGGTTTTTGAACAGCTTGATTTTAATGCCCCACTGTATATATTGTTCTCATCGGGCACAACGGGCGTACCCAAGTGCATTGTTCACGGCGTCGGTGGTACTTTGTTACAGCATTTAAAAGAGCATCGATTGCACCTTGATTTGAAGCCACGTGAGCGCTTGTTCTTCGCCACAACTTGTGGCTGGATGATGTGGAACTGGATGGTCTCAGCGCTTGCCAGTGGCGCCACTTTGATTCTGTATGATGGCGCTCCTCTTTACCCAAAACGTCGGCGCTTTTTTGAGTTAATTGAGGCTGAAAGAATTAATGTTTTAGGTGTTTCGGCTAAATACATCGACGTTCTTCGTAAAGCTAATATTTCCAGTGAAGGGTATGATCTATCCTCATTGAAAGCCTTGCTTTCAACCGGTTCGCCTCTGGTGCCGGAGGCTTTTGATTATGTTTATGAGAATATAAAGGAGGATGTTTGCCTTTCTTCAATCTCAGGTGGTACCGATATCGTCTCGTGCTTTGTATTGGGCTCAAACGTCCTCCCAGTTTATCGTGGCGAAATTCAGTGCCGTGGTTTGGCTATGGCGGTTGAGTCATGGGATAGTAATGGTAATTCTCAGATTGGTGAAAAAGGTGAGCTAGTTTGCAAAGCGCCCTTTCCATCAATGCCAATTGGCTTTTTAAACGATCCAACTGGTGAACGCTACCGCTCGGCTTATTTTGATCGTTTTAAGGGCGTGTGGTGCCACGGTGATTTTCTTGAGGTGAATGAGCACGGCGGTGTCATCATACACGGTCGCTCAGATACAACACTCAATCCAGGCGGCATTCGCATCGGTACAGCAGAGATTTATCGTCAAGTTGAAGTAGTAGATGAGGTTAGTGAGGCTTTGGTGATTGGCCAAAAGTGGCAGGATGATGAGCGTATTGTGCTCTTTGTGACCTTGGTTGATGGCTGCGCTTTGAATGACGAATTAAAACAAAAAATTCGCCAACAAATTCGTCAAAACACCACGCCGCACCACAATCCGAAAGTGATTATTGCTGTGCCTGAAATCCCTCGAACGCTCAATGGAAAAATTGTTGAATTGGCAGTGAGGGCGGTTGTTGAGGGCAGAGAAATTGACAATAAAGAAGCTTTGTTGAATCCAGAAGCACTGGGTTTTTTTGCCAACTTAGAAGAACTGCAATAGTGCTATATTTACGTTTTTTTCGCGTATTTTTGACATTTGGGTGTCCATTTGTAAAATTTGCTATATTTTGTCGAAAATTCTCATCACCCATTGTTTTGCAGTAAAAAACAAGAGAAATCAGTTGTTTTAGGCTCTAGAATGACACTTTTAAGTGATTTATGCGGTGATTTTTGGTATTGAGCGGCTCATTTCAAAAATTGTGAATATTTTGATCGCAACCACCCAATGAAATAAATTCAAATGTTTCTATTAAATTTTTTCATACTAGAGTTGTTGACTTTGCTTTAGTATCTTATTCTTTTGACTGTAACAACCTTGCAGTCTTATTATGTTGGTTTAAGAGGTGTATTGAATGAGAGAAAGCGCTCGAGTTGTTGTTATTGGTGGTGGTGTTGTGGGCTGTTCAATTCTGTTTCATCTAGCCAAAATGGGCTGGAAGGACGTTGTTTTACTGGAACGCAATGAATTAACCTCGGGATCTAGTTGGCATGCAGCTGGCT
>CAJXHL010000038.1 GCA_913054335.1 uncultured Gammaproteobacteria bacterium
GATGGAAAGATGCATTTATTTTCTGAAAAGCCTGGCAAATGAAACTAAGAGGGAACCCCTCTTGTGCTCGGCTAAGTATTAATCTCACCTCCCTCACACATCAAACGGAATTTGGACTTTTGTTTATACTAAGTTAAAATTGATATACAATCTAATGATGAAATTTAACTTGAAAGTTTATATCAGTCTGTTTTTAGGGTTTATATTCTTATCGTCATGTACACCGAGTGTTGTCGATATTTCCCTTTATACAACAGATGTAGAAGTTGCATTGGAAGGTGAAATTGTAGAAGTGCCGGTCAGAGCTTCATTCACTCTTTATAGTGAGGATGAAGATGGCGACCTAGAAAAAGCAATAATAATTTCAGAAAAATATTTATCTACAGACTCTGTCTTCTCACAATCTACAGGAGACTGGGGTGAAACGCTCGTTATTGAAACTACTATCCCATTAGGCACTCTTGAAAGCTTAAATAGCTATTTAGCATCGAATAACCGTGTTGCGGTATTGCTTGTTGAGGTTGATGAATATGAAAATATTGATGTTAGTGTTAGGACAACAGACTTTGCTGCTGCACTAGACAGCGAATTGAGTGATATTAATTTCATGTTAGGATTCTCTCTGCCTGCTGACGATACAAACTTTAGAGTTATCAGTGATAGCAGGAATGACGTAGAGGTTTCTGCGACTGCTGTTTTTGTATCTGAAAAGCCTTATCTCTACTTTGAAAAAATATTAAAGAAACGAGGCGAAGCTGAGATAGTATTTAAGGGCTCTTCTGACAGTGTTTATAGTGAGATTTATCCAGTTATCTATATCTATTTTCCTTAGTTAGGCTGAGTAGATTTGCCATGGAATAGCTGGGAGCCCCTCTTGTGCTCGTCGGCTAAGTATTAATATACTACCCATCACACATGAAACGTAATTTGGACTTTTGTTCTTTATGGGTTTATAGTAGATTCTAATTGATACTGAATCTTATTTTGAAAAAACAACGCTTAAAATTATTGCTTTCTCTCGGCTTTTCATCCGCTTCTTTTATTCAAAGTGAGAATCCCACTCATTCCAACATATTGATTAAATGATAATAGAATATACAAAAAAAGACCTTTCTAAGATTCTCTTGGTAGTTAACGATGCTGCATTAAAGTATAAGGGGGTTATTCCAGATGATTGTTGGCATGAGCCCTACATGTTGGGAAAAGAACTGATTAGTGAATTTGACAATGGTGTTCGCATATTTGGATATAGACAGGGTGATAAATTAATCGGTGTAATGGGTATTCAGGAGTTAAAAGACGTCACTCTAATAAGGCACGCTTATACATTAACGCATTATCAAGGAACAGGGGTCGGAAAATCATTGTTGCAATATCTGTTTGAAATTAACAAAAGTGCTTTTATACTAGTTGGCACATGGCGGAAGGCCACTTGGGCAATTCAGTTTTATGAGAAATTTGGTTTTGTTGCACACACGAAAAAACAAACCAATCAATTGCTGAAAAAGTATTGGGACATTTCATCAAAACAAATTGAAAATTCTATAGTATTGGAGAAATATAACCTACTTTAATAAACAACCAACAACAATGTCTTTAAAACTTGTGATGGATTTTTGAAAGGTATAGGCCCTGTGGGTATGTACGCAACTAAAAGCATCATGAGAGAAGCTATGAAAAACTGGGTAGAGGGATATTTTCCTCTTGGAGTGACAAGGGATCAGTAGGTGCCTGACTGATATTTGTCTTTATCAGCCTTTAGAAGTGAAATAATACCAACTTTTTACTTTACGACAGTCAGCCGCTTAGACAATGAACTCTAAACAAATTCTATTGGCCCTTATTGTTCCAATCACCTGGGGGTTGGGCTTTACTTTGGCCAAGATTGGGATGGAGCAGTTTTCCGCACTTTTCATCATGTCGATGCGATTTGGAATAGCTGGCTTGGTTCTTGTCTGGTTTACTAAACCGCCATGGGGTCACATGCGTGAAATCTTTGTGATTGCACTTATTGGCTCTACCATTCAATATGGACTTACCTACAACGGGCTTAAGGGTGTTGATGCTTCAACTGCTGTGTTATTGATTCAGCTTGAAGGGCCGATATTAGCTCTTCTGAGCACAATTCTATTAAAGGAGAAGCTTGGCCTAAGTCGGGCATTAGGAATGGGCTTGGCGTTTGCTGGAGTCTGTTATATTGTGGGTGAGCCTAGACTTGAGGGGCACCTGAACAGTGTCTTTTTATTACTGTCAGGCTCTGCCTTCTGGGCCATCGCTCAGATTATGATAAGTCGACTTAAGGGCCTCTCTGGCATTACGATTCTTGCATGGGTTGCCATTATGGCAACACCGCAGATGCTGGTGGGTTCATTACTTATTGAGGACGGACAATGGCAGTCCATCATGACAGCAGACTTGGTCGATTGGTCGATTATTTTTTACTTGGCTTTTATTATGACGGTGCTTGGTTATAGTGTTTGGTACCACTTGCTTAGCTGTGTCGATGTTGGCAAGGTGTCGCCGTTCTTAATGCTTTTACCGGTCACTTCAATTATTGCAGGTGTGGTGCTTCTTGATGAGCAGCTTACAGTGGTTATGGTAATCGGCGGCTTAATGATTATGACTGGTGTTGCCAGCACTCTTATTAATTGGCGTTGGCAAAAAGAGCTGCCCAATCCTTAACTCTATATTCAGTGTCTTTAAATTTTAAAGTCTTAATGTCTGTGTCATTCATAATAAAAACCTCTTAAAAAGTGTAACCACCAGCAAGTGGTTACACCAATGGTTACACTATGGCGATAAATTCGTTGGCGAGTTCAAGAACAATAACCGAGAAGGAAAAGGCATCATGACAGGCCCTTTTGGTAACAAAATAGAGTCAGAGTCAGGTTACTATTTGAAAGATAAATATATTGGGACAGTAGCTCAAGTGGAAAAAGATGGGACACCCAAACCTTTTTTAATTATGAACGCTTCATTTAATCAACTTATTCATTAATTTTGAGAATATAAATATGATAACGTTATACGGTTTTCCAGCAAGTAATTATTACGGCCTCATCAAACATGTTTTGATGTTAAAAGAGATAGCATTTATCGAGCAACGTAATTACGCGGCAGATGCAGAATATCTACTTAAAAGCCCGATGGGCAAGGTACCTTGCATTGCGACTCCCGAGGGTTTTCTTTCAGAATCGATTGCGATTATTGAATATCTTGAAGGGGCTTACCAAGATAAACCTATTGCTTCAAGCGATCCTTACCAACGTGCCAAAGCGATCGAGATCATGCGTATCGCAGAGCTTTACATTGAACTTTCCGCGCGTCACTTTTTACCCGCCATATTAATGGGCACAGAACCATCTAAAGAGGCTAAAGACAAGATGCTTCCGGTGCTTAAAAAAGCCTTTGCTAGCCTTGAAAGCATGTCAACATTTTCACCTTATTTAATGGGGGACAGTTGTAGCATTGCTGATCTCTGTGTTCGATACGCTTTAAAAACTGGATTAATGGTAGGCGATAAAATATTTGATCTCAACTTTTTTGGAGAAACGCCAAAATTAGCGCAGTGGTGGAAATTAATGAATGACGATCCAATCTCACAACAGGTAGACAGTCAAGCTGAAGCGTCTTTTCCTGAATTTATGAATTATTTACAACAGGCTTTTGCTAATAAAAATAATCCTTAATGGCTTGAACACTGAGCATTGGAAGAATTTAGACTGTTGCTATCAACTTAAATAAAAAATGGGGACACGATGACTACGTCCCCAAAGGCTAAATTTACTCGCTTTTGTTTGGATTGATGAGATATTTTTCACCGGTCTTTTTGGCGTTGTACTGCAAAATAATCTCCGGAGTCATAGCTTGTTCAAAACTTAACTCTTCTGTAAATGAACTGGCAAAGGTTGTTTTGATTTCATCTGCAACTTGTTTTTGCAATTGACCAACTTGCTGAGGCTTCAATTTGCCCAAAAATCTCATCAATAACCACCCTCCAATACCCCATGTCATCCCATATGAACGATTCAAGGTGGTTGGGGAGAAGTCTAGACCACCATAAATATAAACTTGTTTATTCGATTCTGAACCATAAGTATTAAAACCTACGGCGTCCTTACAACCAGATTGTTCCATAGCAGTGAGTATATCGCTGACTATTTCGCCACCGCCTATGGCATCAAATGCTAAGGTGGCTCCCGTTTCGTCAATCGCCTTGTAAAGGTCAGCTTTAAAATTTTCATTGGATGAATCACAAATATACTGGGCGCCAATCTCTTTAAGTATGTCCACCTGTTGCTGATTTCTAACAATATTTACCAAGGAAATATCTTGATCCAAACAAACCTTATTTAGCATTTGCCCTAAGCTAGACGCTGCGGCGGTATGTACTAATGCAGTATGTCCTTCCATGCGCATGGTTTCTACCATTCCCAAAGCGGTTAATGGGTTTACAAAGGAAGAGGCCGCATCAATGGCTGAAGTGCCTTGGTTATGTACAATACAGGTTTGTGCTGGAACACAGCAATATTGTGCATAGGTAGCACCTGTTAAGATGGCTACAGTTTTACCCATTAAAGCCTGTGCTGCCTCACTATCACCAGCGGCCACCACTGTTCCCGCGCCTTCATTTCCAATCGGTAGCACTTGATCTAAACGCGACTTGATACGGGGTAAAATACTAGGATGTACTGGCGCAGTGAATGATTTTTTATCTGCACTAAGCTCTGCCTCCTCCAAATTTGCAGGGCCAAACATAGGCCACATATCTGAGGGATTAATAGGAGCCGCTTCTATACGTACTATCACTTCATGGGATTTAGGTGTTGGTAGATCAATATCTTTTAAGGATATTTCAAGTTGTCCATCTGTAGAGATAAGGGTAAATAGTTGTTTTGAGATCGTCATTGTTGATAGTTCTCCGTCTGCTGTAAAAGGTAAGTTAATGTCTTAATATATATTTATGACTATGGGCTTAGTATACGACTTTTTAATTATTGGAGGTTGCTATAAAGTCCGTGCAACAAAGTGTTTCAGACATAAAAAAAGACACCCTGAGACGTCTTAATTTATTGAGTATGGTGCCGACACACGGATTTGAACCGCGGACCTACTGATTACAAATCAGTTGCACTACCAGCTGTGCTATGTCGGCTTGAACGCGAAATTATACCCCAAAGGGTTTTTTATCAGCAATATTTTTTCCTGTAAAACAATCAGCCTTTTCGATGCCTTAAACCCAGTCGAATGCCAATGCCCGCCAAAACCAATGCCATTAAAAACCACTGTATTGCATAGCCAATATGCTTGCCAATACTGCCCGTATAAGGCTTCCATTGTCTGACGAAGCCGCTATCACTATCGGGGCTTAATAAACCAAGCACAGGGGCAAAAGTTAGCCCTGAAAGACCGCTCATTTCCGCCAAGTCGAGAGACTGTAATAATATTGGAAATTCACTGCCTATTTCGCTCTCGCCAAGCTCCATACGCTTCACTGGTATTGATACTTGTATTTTGATTTTGGTGTTACTGCTTGCGACTTCTATATCGGCAAGCTTATCGCGCTGTCCACGCCACGGCATAAAGCCACGGTTGATTAGGATTGCTTTGTTTGAGTTGCCAATAACAAAAGGCGTTAAAACGTAATAACCGGAAGTCTGCTGAACAATTTGATTGTCGTAGATAAATTGTTTTCCTGACACATAGTGACCGTTTAACCGCAGATGGTAATACTCTTTTTCCTCAAGCCCATCAAGTGAGTTAATCAACTCAACAGCGCCAGAATTTGCGACCTCAATTGCCCTCTCTATGTTGCGCTTCTCGTCTGCACGATCAAGCTGCCAAAAACCTAGGGAGGTTAAAAACGCAACCATGATGATAATCAGAGTTGCAGGCAGAAGAAACTTGAGCCTCATTACTGCGTTGGCAACATGGTTGTATTTGGCTCAATCCATCCCATGTAGCCAGAAAACATTAGAAGAACAAACAAGAACACCGAAAGACTGATGCGCAATCTTAGAGATTTAAACATTTTATCTGAGCCCTCTTTACCACCCTTTACCATGCCGATTAGCGCAGAGCCAAGACTGAATAAAATAACAACAATAATTGCAATAACTAAATAACCCATAATTCCCTCAATTAAATTAAAAAAGACCCCATAAAGGGGCCTTTCTTTGATCCACTTTTAAATATTATAGCCAGTAAACAAAAATGAATAGGCCTAACCATACCACGTCTACAAAGTGCCAGTACCAAGCAACACCTTCAAAAGCGAAGTGGTTGTCAGAATCGAAGTGGCCTTTTTGGATTCTGTAAAGAATCACCGTCAACATAATGACACCAATCGTTACGTGGAAACCGTGGAAACCGGTCAATAGATAGAATGTTGAGCCGTAGATGCCAGAAGTTAGCTTCAAGCCTTCATGATATGCATGGCCGTACTCAGCGATTTGGAAACCAAGGAATGCAACACCTAAGATGATCGTGGCGATCATCCAGAACACCAATGAATTACGGTGACCTTTACGAAGTGCATGGTGAGCGTAGGTAAGTGTTACACCTGAAGTCAATAACAAGCCTGTGTTAAGCGCTGGCAAGCCCCAAGTGTCAACAAGAGCGAAGCCAGAAGAGAACTCAACACCGGATTGGCCAATTGCGCCCGGCGTGTTAATTAAAGGCCAAGTGGCTTGAAAGCCTTCCCAAATATACTTTGATGTTTCAAGAGCTTCGGTTGCACCACTGAACATGTTGTTATCTGCGCCACCCAACCATGGAACGCTTAGGATTCTTGCGTAGAACAACGCGCCAAAGAAGGCTGCGAAGAACATAACCTCAGAGAAAATAAACCAACTCATACCCCAACGGAACGATTTACCCACCTGCTTGTTATACATGCCATTAACACTCTCGTTAACCACCGTACCCAACCAACCGAATAGCATAAAGACAACAATTGCCATGCCTAGGCCCATGACTGAACCTCCCCACTCAACGCCATGCATTTGATTGGCAAAACCGACAAATAACGTTGTCACACCGATTGAACCGATAATTGGCCAGTAGGTGCCATGAGGTATGTAATATTCTTGTTCGCTCATTTTTCTTTCCTCTCTTTAACTATCTAACTTAAAAAAATTGTAGGACAAACTTACGTCTTGTATGTTCATATCCATCTCTGGTTCAATCACAAAGCGAAGCGTCATCTCGACCTCTTCATGTGGCTTGAACACCTGTCTAGTAAAACAAAAACACTCTAATTTCTTAAAGTAAAGTGCAGCATCCGTAGGTGCAACACTGGGTACCGCTTGACCGATAACTTCAAAATCGGTGTTGTTTTTGGCAATATAACTTGCTGTATAAAACTTGCCAGGAACAACGTCCATCGATGTTACCTTTGGTCCAAACTGTACCGGGAACCCCGGCATGGTCGATGCAAAAAAACTTACCTCCACCAAGCGATTTTCATCAACCTCATATTGCTGTTCGCTGTCTACCGTACCTGTTGTGCCGTTAAACCCTGTGATCTCGCACAAGATATCATAAAGAGGCACCATGGCAAAAGCAAAACCGAACATCAAAATGGGCGCTGCAATCAGCTTGATCCAAAACCCTTTTGTTATCTTTCTTCTTTCCATTTCAACCACTAAGCGTTAAGCATAATGGTCGCTACATATATTCCTATGACAACAATGCCGACCAACATTGCGGTCAGTGCGACGCCGTTATTTTTTCTACCGGCCATTAACTGTGCTGCGACTCTTCAAGAATCGTTGCACGAGATGGTGGCGTGTTAAAGCTGTGGTAAGGCGCGGGCGAGCTTAATGTCCACTCAAGGCCTTTTGCGCTGTACCAAGGGCGAGCATCAGCCGGCTTGCCATTGCGGATACAGTCAACCACAATGTAGGTTAACAAAACGAACGATAGGCCAAAGCTAAATCCGCCGATTGATGAGATAAAGTTAAAGTCCGCAAACTGTAATGAGTAGTCAGGAATACGACGAGGCATGCCTGCAAGACCCAAGAAGTGTTGTGGGAAGAACAATACGTTGACAGAAATCATCGCCCACCAGAAGTGAACTTTTGCTAATTTCTCGTTGTACATCTTGCCACACCATTTTGGCAACCAATAGAATGTGGCCGCAATGATGCCCCACAAAGCGCCCGTTACTAGTACGTAGTGAAAGTGCGCTACAACGAAATATGTGTCGTGGTACTGAATGTCCGCAGGCGCGATACCTAGCATCAATCCTGAGAAACCACCAATGGTGAACAAGAATACGAATGAAATCGCCCAAAGCATTGGCGTTTCAAACGTCAATGAGCCTTTCCACATCGTTGCTACCCAGTTAAACACCTTAACACCTGTTGGTACGGCAATTAACATGGTTGCATACATAAAGTACAACTCACCAGCCACCGGCATGCCTGTTAAGAACATGTGGTGTGCCCACACGATGTATGACAAGAAAGCAATTGATGCTGTTGCGTATACCATTGACGAATAACCAAATAGTGGCTTACGCGCAAAGGTTGGAATGATGTGTGAAACCACACCGAAAGCTGGCAGAATCATAATATACACTTCGGGGTGACCAAAGAACCAGAAGATATGCTGGAACATCACAGGGTCGCCACCGCCGGTTGCGTCGAAGAACGCAGTGCCGAAGTTACGGTCTGTTAGCATCATTGTTACCGCGCCTGCCAATACTGGCATCGCACCAATAAGAAGGAATGAAGTAATCAACCAAGTCCACACAAAAAGAGGCATGTCCATCATTCTCATTTCTGGCGCACGCATATTAAGCACTGTAGCGATAATATTAATCGCGCCCATGATTGATGAGAAGCCTAATAAGTGAATCGCGAAAATGAAGAAGTCAGTCGAATCTGGTGCAAACGTTGTAGACAAAGGCGCGTAGAACGTCCAACCAAATGCCGGCGCGCCGCCGTCCATAAAGAACGTGCTAAGTAGAATTCCACCAGCAAATGGTAGAATCCAGAAACTCCAGTTGTTCATACGTGGTAGGGCCATATCAGGCGCACCAATCATCATAGGAATTAGCCAGTTACCCAAGCCAACGAAGGCTGGCATAATCGCACCAAATACCATGATTAAACCGTGCATAGTAGTCAGCTGATTAAAGAACTGTGGGTCCATTAATTGTAGGCCTGGCTGTAAAAGCTCAGCACGAATGCCCATCGCAAACGCACCACCAATTAGTAGCATCGTAAAAGCGAACCACAAGTAAAGTGTGCCAATGTCCTTATGATTCGTTGTCTTAACCCATCTTAACAGGCCTTTTTCAGGGCCGTGATGATCGTCGTGTGCTGCAGTATAACTCATATGTTTCTCCTTAGATTAGCGTGCAGATGTAACATCTGATGGTTGAACAACCGAGCCTGTGTTGCCAAAAGCTCTTCTTTCGTAAGTAATCACAGCGGCTAGATCAGAGTCGCCCAACATCTTGAACGATGGCATGCCGTTTTTACCGTTGATTACAATATTTAAGTGGTCAGCTGCATCGTCATTGGCAATGTCCGATCCTTTGATTGCCGGACCATAACCGCCCGTGCCGTCAGTCATATGACAACCAGCACAATTTGTGTTGTACAAAGTCTCACCTTGTGCCATCAGATCGTCTTCAGACCATTGTCGTGTTGCAGCCACGGCTGCAGCAGCAGCTGCGCCTTGTTGCTCAGCAACCCAAACTGCGTAATCTGCCTTAGAGACAACATCAATCACGATTGGCATAAAGCCATGCTCTTTACCACAAAGCTCAGCACATTGGCCTCTGTAAGTGCCAATTTCTGTAGGTCTCGCCCATGCATCGTTGATGAAGCCTGGGTTGGCGTCTTGCTTAACTGCAAACGCTGGAACCCACCAGCTGTGAATTACGTCGTTAGATGTAATTAGAAAACGAACCGTTGTGTCCACAGGGATCACTAAGTGATTGTCAACCGATAGCAAGTAAGTGTCGCCCGATGCATCAAGCGCTTCGCGCTTGGCTGCTGAGCCTTTTTCACGGTCATCCATAACGTCTTTTGATGATTGTGATAGATTTGAAATAAAGCCAATACCCTCTTCAGGATAATCGTATTGCCATTTCCACTGGTGACCTGTCACCTTGATAGTCATATCGGCCTTGTCAAGTACCTCAATGTCAATCAACGTCTTAGAAGCCGGGATTGCCATTGCAATCAGGATTAGGATTGGAATACCGGTCCAAATAAACTCAACCGTTGTGCTTTCATGAAAATGCGCCGCTTTGTGGCCCTTAGACTTTCTATGGGCAATGATTGCATAAAACATGGCACCAAAGACAACGATGCCGATGACAACACACACCCAAAATACCATCATGTGTAAGTCGTAAATATCCTTACTTACTTCGGTAATGCCCTGCGTCATGTTTAGTCCGTACTCTGCCATCGCAGCCTTAGAACTCGCCAGTGCAACCAATGCACTTGTCAGCGTCAATAATCTTTTCATAGATCCTCCAAAAATAATCTTGCTTGCTGTTTCAATCAAAAAATGTGTTAAATGATACCTGTTTATTGCTATTTAACCAAGCCTTAATTCGCTTTTTATCTCAATACTGAGTGAAGTGTTTTCATCAACAACGGAACAAACCATACGGGTCACTTATTTTTTTATAAGGCCCATTCTCCATAAATTGATTTTAGTAATTACCCTTTGCATGCTAGCCTTGCTACATTAAAATATTTTGTAATTGTAAAACCTAATCCAGCCATGTATATAAAAACCTTATCAATTGCTCTCGTTTTAGCGCTTATTGTTGTTGTTCTTGGTGCATACACACGGCTTGCCGATGCAGGTCTAGGCTGCCCTGATTGGCCAGGCTGTTATGGCCAGTTGATCGTTCCAGACGTGGTTGACGGAACAACCATTGAGGGCTATGAGCGCCCAGTCGAAGCCGCCAAAGGTTGGAAAGAAATGGTACACCGCTACGCCGCATCCACCCTGGGCTTGCTTATCGTTGTGCTGTTCTTTTTTGCCGCTTTTCGTAAATCACCAAGACCACAGTCGGCGGGCTTGCCGGCGTTTTTAGTCCTGTTGGTTATTTTTCAGGGGGCTCTCGGAATGTGGACAGTGACAGAGCTGGTACACCCTGGCATTGTCTCAATGCACCTCATAGGCGGATTTTCGACAACCTGTTTGTTGCTTTGGCTACTGCTTAACCAACAACCTCCGAGTCGATACCATCAGCATATTTTAAAACGGCACAAGCTAGTTTTGATAATTACGGTTGTCCTGTTATCTCTGCAGGTTTTTCTTGGCGGCTGGACAAGCACTAATTATGCTGCTCTCTCATGTGGCGAGTTCTTTCCAACTTGTTTAGGCGAATGGTGGCCGGCGAGCATGAATTTTGCGGACGCGTTCTTTTGGGGGCCACTGGGTATTGACTATGAGTTTGGCGTACTCGACCACGACTCTAGAAGTGCGATTCAAATGCTACACAGAATAGGGGCGCTGGTTGTAACTACATCCATCGCGATTCTTATTATGAGCCTAAAGAATTACCCAAGGTTAAAAACAAGCCTAATGCTGTTGATGGTACTGCTGACTCTACAAGTGACGCTAGGCATACTGAACGTGGTTTTATCGCTGCCAATTGTTATTGCGGTGTTGCACAATGCTGTTGCGCTTGGCTTGCTCCTAAGTCTTGTGGCACTTACGCACAAAGTCTTTAGAAAGACAATTAGCTAGCCATCGAACAAAAAACTTATGCATAAAATCACCAAGATATTTGTAGCGCTTGTTGCGCTCGCTGCCATTGCGCTTGCCATCTGTTTTTTTAATGGCCCTAAAAACTTTGAAGAACTAAAGCGATCTGTCGCGCCAACAGCCTCTCTTTACCCTGAGGCAAAAGCAGTTTCAAACGTGCTTAATTTTGTTGACGACAGTTCAAGCACTATCCACCTCTCAGAAGTGTCGGGTGATAAATGGGTGTTGATGTATTTTGGCTACGCCTCTTGCCCTGACGTTTGTCCGATGGATTTAGGAAAAATTAGTCAAACTCTACATAAAATGGCCCAAAAGAACGATTTGCAAGTTGTTTTTGTATCTGTCGACCCAAAAAGAGATATTGGCAAAATGAGTGCCTTTTCCAAAAGCTTTAATGGTGACTTTGTTGGGCTAAGTGCTTTTGAGAATGAACTTAGAACGATAAGCAGAACGCTGGGGGTTTACCATCAAGTTGTTGCCGCGCAGAAAAAAGCTAAATCGCATTCACACGATGAGATCTCTAAGAAAAAGCATAAGCATTACGATGTAGACCATACCACCAGCTACCTATTACTTAATCCGGCGTTGGCACTTACCGCAATCCTTTCTAGTCCGCACGAGCCCGACGCAATGGCAAAGGCACTCGACGAGATTATAACAACGCTACGATAGAGCGAAACGGACAGCGGTGATAATAACGCCGATGAAAATTGCCACCATAATTAAGGCGACGATAATGTAAGCCCAAGGGCCTTGCTTTTCTGTTTTTTCAAAGTCTTTGGCTAGGCTGTCTTTCTTGCCCACACCCACCATGGCTGACGCCACCGCTTTAAATACCTGAAGAATATCTCTCATCTAAGAGGCTCTATTAGAAGCTAAAAAGCAAGTAGTGATCAACCAATAATGCCACAAACAAAATCATTAAGTAATTAACCGAATACTTAAAGGTGCTAAAAGCAATTTTAGGGTTTTCTGGCTCACGACAAATCTTGATAGCGTAGCCCAAAAAGATAAGCCCTAATACCACAGCTGAAGCCAAGTAAATAATGCCGCTCATACCGGTTAAATAGGGCAATAGTGTCACCACAAAAAGCAAGGCTGTGTAAAGCAATATTTGCGTCCTAGTGTACTCAAGGCCGTGGGTTACCGGTAGCATTGGCACACCCACTTTTTTATACTCTTCAACTCGGTGAATCGCCAGCGCCCAAAAGTGTGGTGGCGTCCAAATAAAGACAATCAAAAACAATAACAAGGCATACTCGATGCCGGCCGATCCTGCTACTGCTGTCCAGCCCAAAACCGGTGGTGCAGCGCCCGCAGCGCCACCAATGACAATATTTTGCGGCGTGGCACGCTTAAGGTACATGGTGTAAATAACCGCGTAGCCGATGAGCGAGATAAAAGTCAGTACGGCTGTCAATAGGTTGACATATACAAGCAATAAGCCAAGGCCAACAACGCCTAAAAATATTGCCCAAATTAACGCTTGGGTGCGTGTCACTTTGCCTTGTGGTAGTGGTCTCTGGTTGGTGCGAGACATCTGCAGATCGATTTTCTCGTCAACGATATGATTAAATACTGCAGCCGAGGCGGCCGATAGGCCAATACCTGCAGAGGCTACAATAACCAGCGTTAAGCTCGGCAAATAAGGCACGGCAAGCAGCATGCCGACAACCGCCGTTAGCAAAATCAAGGCAACAACTTTTAATTTGCACAATCCCAGTAGGTCGCTTAAAGATGGCATGAGGTTATCCTATTCTTGAGTATTTAAATAAGCGCTTTAAATCTTTAATAACGCGCTTGATATCAAAACCATCAGGCTGATAATAAAGCATGATGTTGCCAAGCGGGTCAATTAAGAAAATAGATCTTTGTGGATAGGTTTGCAACCTAGTCTTTACAGTGTCACTGGTAATCGTTGCATAGATCAAACCCTCATCGATCTCACTTGGGCCAGAGCCGTCCGTAATAATGGCAATTCTTTGCACGCGACGCATATCGGCGTTCATTAAGATGCGCGTATCTTTGATGTTTTTAATGCTTGTGTTACAAGCGGCATCACAGCTCTGGGCAACATAAGCCAAAGTCCACAAACCTTGTAGCGTGTTTTCACCCTCTAGGTCAATATCGCTTTGTTCGGTGGTAATGATGGGCTGCACAAGCTCGCCATAATTAACCGTGCTGCCGACACCCTCATCAACAACATAATAATAGGCCAAAGTGCCAAGCACAATAGGCAATATAAACATCGCCAACAATACCCATAATTCTTTTCTTGCTGTCATTATTTACCTCGAGATTTTTGTATAAATAGTTATAAAATTTGATGAGAGTTAAAATATGTAAAAAACCCGTTGTCAAACTCAAAACTATTGATACAAAGATCTCACTTTAATTCAAAAAGAGCAGTATGATACGCTGAATAAGCTTAAAACTCAAACGCTTAGAGCCTAACCACAATGCCGTGATCTCGCATCGCCTGCTTAGCTTGCGCTACTGTATATTCGCCAAAATGAAAAATACTAGCAGCTAAAACAGCGTCTGCGCCGCCTTTCAAAACACCTTCGGCAAGATGCTTCAAGTTGCCAACACCACCCGAAGCAATAACCGGCACATCAACTGCATCAGATATAGCACGCGTCAATAGCAAATCAAAACCGTCTTTGGTGCCATCTCTATCCATCGAAGTTAACAGCACTTCGCCTGCGCCACAATCGCCTTCGGTCATTTTTACCGCCCACTCAATTGCGTCAATGCCGGTTGGCTTGCGCCCACCGTGGGTAAAAATTTCCCATTTCGGCGGGTTGCCCGAGACACGTTTGGCGTCAATAGCAATAACAATGCACTGCGAGCCAAATCGTTCGCTTAATTCGTTAATGAGTCTGGGATTAAATATGGCCGCAGAATTAACCGCAACCTTGTCGGCGCCTGCATTAAGCATCGCACGAACGTCTTCAACTTTGCGTATGCCGCCGCCTACTGTCAAGGGGATGAACACTTGTTCAGCGATTTTCTCAACCATATGAACGGTTGTATCCCGGCCTTCGTGTGAGGCAGTTATATCGAGAAAGGTAATCTCGTCTGCGCCCTCGCTATCATAGCGCTTAGCGACCTCAATAGGGTCACCTGCGTCTTTGATATCAACGAATTGCACGCCTTTGACAACGCGGCCATCACGAACATCTAAACAGGGAATAATGCGCTTTGCTAAACTCATGGGGTGCTATTATACCCACGGGGGCGAGAAAACGGCATGGCGTAGAAGTCAAACCCACCTAATAGGTATAATTGCGCATCATGAGCCCAATCGACCAAGCTACTTTGAATGCCAATCCAGCCCCAAAGCATATTGCTATCATCATGGACGGCAACGGCCGCTGGGCAAAAGCAAGGCACATGCCAAGAGCGCACGGCCATCAAAAAGGCGTGCAAACTGTACGCGAAATTGTTAAACATTGCGCAAAAATAGGCGTTGATAGTCTAACTTTATTTGCCTTTAGTAGTGAAAACATGAAACGCTCATCTGAAGAGGTTGGCCTGCTGTTTAAACTCTTTCTTACTGTATTAAAACAGGAAACAAAAAAACTAAACAACAACAACATCTGCTTAAAAATTATTGGCGACATGTCTGTATTCACCCCAGAAATTCAATCACTCGCTGATGATGCTGAGCAGCTTTTAAGCCACAATACTGGCCTAAATCTTGTCATTGCTGCCAATTACGGCGGACAGTGGGATATTGCTCAAGCCGCCAAAAAAATCGCGCTTGAGGTTCTGGGTGGCAGGATAAATCCCAGTGATATCGATGTCGATTGTCTTGATAAGTACACCTCTTTGGCCAACTTACCCAAAGTAGATTTATTAATCCGCACCAGCGGTGAAGTTAGAATTAGCAACTTTTTACTCTGGGACATTGCCTATAGCGAGCTCTTTTTCACCAAAACGCTGTGGCCAGACTTCAGCCCCGACGAGCTTGACGAAGCAATTCTGAATTTTCATTCACGTGATCGTCGATTTGGCGCAAGAAAAGAGGACGCCTGATGTTGTTTAAACGCCTACTAACTGCTGCCTTATTAATACCTTTGGTGTTTCTTGGAACGCTGAACCTCAACAATGATTATTTTACTCTTGCATTAGCTCTTATTGTTGCATTAGGCGCGTGGGAGTATTGCCAACTGATTCAAATTAAACACACCGCACTAAAGTTGGCGTATAGCTTGCTTGTGGCGCTTGCTGCCGTTTTTGCTGGTCTTTGTGAAGAGGTGTTAATGCCAATTATAACGCTCTCTTGCGTGTGGTGGCTTTTCAACATTGTTTGGATTGCGCTTTATCCAAAATACTCATGTTGCTGGTATTCTGGCTGGAGCGTTCGCCTAACCAACGGCTTTTTTATTTTTGTACCAATGCTCTCAGCACTTGCCGCGCTTCAAAGACAAAACTCAGAACTGGTGCTTTTGTTGCTGGTATTAATTTGGTCGGCAGACAGCGGTGCTTTTTTTGTTGGCAGAGCCATTGGCAAGCACAAGCTGAGCCCACGGGTTAGCCCTAGAAAAACTATAGAGGGGGCAATTGGCGGCATTATTGCCGCTCTTGGCGTGATGCTACTGTATGTTTTTATTCTGACTGAGGGGGCTACGAGCAAACAATATTTGATTTACGCTTTTTTGGCATTATTGGTTGCCATAGCATCCATTGTTGGTGATTTATTCGAAAGCCTTTTTAAACGAATTTCAAACATTAAAGACAGTGGCAACTTGCTACCCGGTCACGGCGGCATTTTTGACAGAATTGATAGCTTAACCGCTGCAGCGCCAATTTTTTATCTGGCCTACGAGCTGCTCATATGAAAAATATTACCATTCTAGGCGCAACTGGCTCAATTGGCCTTAATACATTGAGTGTAATCGACTTACACCAAGACAAATATCGTGTTTTCGCGCTTAGCGCCAACTCCAACTGGCAAGCAATGCTAGAGCTTTGTCGGGCCCACGAGCCCAAATATGCTGTGATGGTTGACCCTAGTGCTGCAGAAGAGTTGCAAAACAACCTAAACTCTGACACTACAGTATTATGTGGCGAGGCGGCACTCATTGAGCTTGCCGCCAACCCTGAAACAGACTATGTTATGGCAGCTATTGTTGGTGCGGTAGGTATGGCCTCCACACTCGCCGCTGCCCGGGCTGGTAAACGAATTATGCTGGCCAATAAAGAATCTTTGGTGTTAGCAGGTGACTTGCTGATGGATGCGGTCAAACAATCTGGTGCGGAACTTATTCCGGTTGACTCTGAGCACAGCGCCATTTTTCAGTGCTTACAAGGCGGAATCAAAGGGCTTAGCAAAATCCAACTCACCGCTTCTGGTGGACCTTTTCTCGGCGTGCCCCTGACAAAACTGGGCAAAGTGACACCCGATGAGGCATGCGCCCACCCAAACTGGTCTATGGGACGCAAAATTTCTGTTGACTCTGCAACGATGATGAACAAGGGGCTTGAGGTAATAGAGGCGCATTTTTTGTTTGGTTTGTCACATCAAAATATTGACGTGGTCATACACCCTCAAAGCATTATTCATTCCTTTGCTTATTTTGATGATGGCAGCGTGCTCTCACAACTTGGCTTGCCAGACATGAGAACAGCAATTTCATACGCACTCTCTTATCCCGAGCGACATAAGTCTGGCGTGGACACACTAGACCTCACCCAACAAAAGTCGCTAGAATTCCATGCACCAGACCTTGAGTCATTTTCTTGTTTACGCCTTGCTTTCGAAGCGCTAAAGGCTGGACAAAGCGCTGCAGGCACTCTAAACGCAGCAAATGAAATTGCGGTTGACGCTT
>CAJXHL010000039.1 GCA_913054335.1 uncultured Gammaproteobacteria bacterium
AACGATTAATGAATTTAGAAAAAAACAGCGATATTTTTATCATCGACAATGCGATGAGGATTAATTATACAAAATTCTCTTAATACTGAACTTTACAACCACCTTGACCAATGAGTTGCTCCAAAGATTCCAGTAGCTGGGCGGTAGGCGCAACGGAATACTCAGGCTTAAGTGGCATTCGACCATAGGCCAACTCAGTTTTATACTCAACAATCACTGGGCATTTTCCCTTATGATCTCTTAACAACTGAGAAATCTTATGATATTTGCTTCGCTGATTAACGTTCAAACCAATACGTAAATATTTCGCGTATTTCATTTGCACTTGATCCACGGCTTCGATTTTATCAACCACCACCTGCCACTGGTCTCTAAAGTCTTTATTAACCTTACCGGTAATAACCACCACTTCATCAACGTGTAACTGCTCTGAGTTCTCTCCTAGTGATTTGGTAAACAATACCGCATTCAATTGCTTAACACCATCCTCAACAATGACACTGGCCATCTGACCTTTTTGAGTATTCCGGTAACGAATTTCAGAAATCAACGCCAAGATTCGCACTTCTCGGTTGTTGCGAAAAACAAGATTTTTTGGCAAGGTACAGACGATTGATTGTAAATCGGATTTAAAGGCATCGGTTGGATGTCGATGGAGATAGTAACCCATCACACTTTTTTCTAACATCAACATTTTTCTGAAAGGCAGGCAATCGGCTAATACATATTTTTTTTCATAATCAACGTGACTTTCAACCGCTGCAAAAAGCCCGACCTGTCCATTGGAATGGTCATTTTGTCTTTGTTCAGCTTGTTTGGTAGCGCTTGGATAAGTTGCAATAAGTGTTGCTCGATCAATGCCCAGAGAGTCAAAAGCGCCGCTATAAATTAAAGCCTCAATGGCACGACGATTTAAAAACTTTTTCTCAATTCGTAGACAAAAATCGAAAATATCCTGATAATTGCCATTTTCAACCCGCTCGACAACAATGGCCTGTACTAGCGCTTCACCCAAGCCTTTAATAGCGCCTAGACCATAGGTAATTGTATTATTATCCAAAATACTAAACTGGTAATCAGATTGATTAATATTAGGTGCTTGAATAACAAGATTGATCTTCTTGGCCTCACTGACAGTGAAAGCAATACGATCGGTATCATCCATCACACCAGAGAGTACAGACGCCATAAAAGGGGCTGGATAGTGTGACTTTAACCAAGCCGTTTGGTACGAAATATAAGCGTAAGCGACGGAATGAGATTTGTTAAAACCGTAGCCTGAAAACTTATCGATCAGGTCAAATATTTCATTAGCTTTTTCTTCTTTAATGTCTTTTTCAGCTGCGCCAGCAACAAACACCTGTCGCTGCTGCGCCATTTCTTCGACTTTTTTCTTACCCATCGCTCGGCGCAATAAGTCAGCGCCACCTAAAGAATAGCCAGCCATCACTTGTGCTGACTTCATTACTTGTTCTTGGTAGAGGAATACACCATTAGTCGGTTTTAATATTTCTTCCAGCATTGGATGGGGATACTTTACTTGAGCACCATGTTTTACATTTATGTAGTCATCAACCATTCCAGCGTCTAATGGGCCGGGACGATAGAGTGCCAGCATAGCAACAATATCTTCAAAATTATCGGCTTGCAATTTTTTTAGATAGCCACGCATGCCATCGGATTCCAACTGAAAAATACCTGTTGTGTCACATCGTTGCAGCAACTCATAAACCGCTGGATCATCTAAAGACAGAGAGTCAATGTCAATTAACTCGTCCGTCAAGCCTTTATTAAAAATCATTTTAACGGCTTTATCAATAACAGTTAAATTCGACAAGCCAAGAAAGTCAAACTTCACCAAGCCAACCGCTTCCACGTCGTCTTTATCAAATTGAGAAACCACGACATCACTGTCGCCTGGGCCTTTGTAAATTGGGCAAAAATCGCTTATTTTACTCGGCGCAATAACAACACCACCAGCATGGGTTCCAACATTTCTCACCAAGCCTTCAAGCTCCTGAGAAAGATCAATCAGAGTGGTGACACTTTCCTCTGAAATGTAACGGGATTTAAGATCTGGTGAGTCTTGCAATGCCTTATCCAGGGTCATCTTAAGTTCGTTTGGAATAAGCTTTGAAATTGTGTCACTAAAACCATAAGGGTGACCCAACACCCTACCCACATCACGAACCACACCTTTGGCAGCCATCGTTCCGTAAGTGATAATTTGCGATACTTTTTCTTGACCGTATTTACGAGCAACATACTCAATCACCTCGTCTCGACGGTCGGTACAAAAATCAATATCAAAGTCAGGCATTGAGATGCGCTCAGGGTTTAGAAAACGCTCAAAAAGAAGTTCGTGTTCAATCGGATCGACATTGGTAATTGACAGCGCCCAAGCCACCAAAGAGCCTGCACCTGAGCCTCTACCTGGCCCAACAGGAATGCCATTTTCTTTTGCCCAGCGAATAAAGTCAGAAACAATCATGAAATAACCTGGGAAATCCATTTCTAGGATAACCGAGAGCTCGAACTGCAGACGCTCGGTATAAATCTTTTTATCGATTTTTTTGCCCTTGAGTCTCTCGCTAAGACCTTGCTTAGATTCTTGTTCAAAAAACTCAGCAATTGACATACCTTCGGGAGTCGGAAAAATAGGTAAATAGTTCTTCTGAAAGAGTTCAAAATGCAAATTACAACGCTTGGCCACTTCAACCGTGTTTGCCAATAACTGCGGAAAATCTGAAAATAAGGTTGACATTTCATCAGCACTTTTTAAATACTGAGCTTCGTTAAAGTGCTTAGCTCGACGCGCATCATCTAACAGACCACCCTGTGAAATACAGATTCTCGCCTCGTGAGCCTCATAATCACTTTGTAATAAAAATTGAACATCATTAGTGGCAACGACAGGAATACCCAGTTCAATTCCCAGATCAATCGCTAGTTGGAGGTGTTGTTCATCAATCGCTCTAAGTGTTCTTTGTACGGCAAAATAATAACGGTTGCCAAATAGTTTTTGCCATTTGCATGCTTTTTCTCTGGCAAGATCTGCCTGGTTAGTGAGTAGTAATTGAGCAACATCCGAACTCACCGGGGTTGCAATTAATAACAACCCTACGTGGTGAGCATCAAGTTGCGCTTCAGTAATACTCGGGCCTTCGATGCCCTGCTTGTTAAGGTAAGCCTGTGAAATAAGCTCAGACAGATTTAAGTAACCCTGACGATTTTGGCAAAGAAGCAAAACATCGTAGCGACCATCTTCACTCCTAAGAGACATTTTTGCGCCAAATAGTGGTTTAACACCTTTAACTCGAGCTTTTTGATAAAACTTAATCGCAGAAAAAAGACTGATATCGTCAGTCAACGCAACTGCATTCATGCCAGCCTTCTTTATGCCTTCAATTAGTTTTGGCACTCGAATCAGGCTATTCTTGACAGAATATTCGCTCTGACATTGCAGATGAACAAAAGCGGAATTTTGCGAGACCTTTGCAGCAATCATTTTAGAATTTGCTGAGTGATAAAAACGAATAAAACATGTGTAAAAATCTGAAATTAATAGCACTAGCTATTGATGAGAATTTTTCTGAATTTTTTAACATTTTTAGCCTCAGCCCTTTGGGATAGGGGGTTTTCTCCATTTTCCTACGTTAAATTTTATCGCTTGACAACAAGTAGAACTTCAAAAAATATGCCTTGTAAAATGAAGAAAATCCCACTACCAAACACAAAATGATTGCTGCAAAGATCTCAAATTTAAGGTGTTATTTTTTGACCAATAAGAGTCCTTATTTTACAAACAAAGAGCTCTCTAACTGAGCGCTTTTTTAGCAAAAAATAAATTGTTTTTTTGATGTTGTGAAAGTCTAACAGCTACAAGGCCCTATATGTTTTCAGCAGCCCTAATGAGCGCTTGCGCTTTATCCATCGTTTCTTGCCATTCGGATTCAGGTACTGAATCATAAACAATGCCGGCGCCAGCTTGCACATAAAGTGTTTCGTCTTTGATGACTGCCGTTCGAATTGCAATAGCCAAATCCATGCCGCCGTGCCATGAAAGATTGCCAATAGCGCCCGAATAAATATTGCGCTTTAATGGCTCAACATCGTTAATAATTTCCATCGCTCGCACCTTTGGCGCGCCACTTAAAGTTCCAGCAGGAAAGGTTGCCCTCAGTACATCAATAGGGCTCATGTCGTCTTGCAGCTCACACTCAACATTAGAAACAATATGCATTACATGGGAATAACGCTCAATAAACATTTTATCGGTCAGTGTTACCGTACCTGTTTTAGCAATTCTGCCCAAGTCGTTCCTGCCTAGGTCAATCAACATCAAATGCTCAGCAATTTCCTTATGGTCGGACAGCAATTCAGCCTCAAGTGCCAAATCTTCTTCACTTGTCTCACCTCGGGAGCGAGTACCTGCTATCGGCCTAACCGTGGCAATATTATTATCATCTACACGTGTCAGAATTTCTGGAGACGAACCCACAATGCATACATCGTCCAAATTCAAAAAATACATGTACGGAGATGGATTGAGAACCCTTAGCTGTCGATAAAGATCGATTGGCTTCGCTTTAAACTCGCAACTAAGGCGTTGCGAAGGAACAACTTGCATAACGTCGCCGGCAATAATATATTTTTGAATATCTTTGACGCAGCGCATAAAATTATCCTTGCCAAAACTGGAGACAAAGTCTTCTGCCTTAATATCTACAGGCTCGCTTGGTTGCTCTACAAGTGGCTCTTGAATTCTCCCTTCAATTTCGTCTAATTTGTCAATGGCATCCTCAAAACTACTCTCGGACGGGTTGACGTGAGTGATGATATGGGCCTTACTTGACAAGTTATCAACAACCAGTAAGTCATTCGAAAGCATCAATAGAATATCAGCCACACCCAACTCATCAGGCTTATTTATATTTGCCAGTTTTGGCTCAATATAACGAATAATTTCATAACCGAAATACCCAACCAAACCACCGTTGAATACAGGCAAATGCTCTAATTTTGGCACCTTGAATTGCGCTTGGTATTCTTCAATCCAAGCTAGAGGATCTTCCACCTGATGCGTCTGCACAATCTTGCCGTTTTTTTCTACCGTTACTTGATAATCAAACACCTTAATGACAGTTTCTGCCATCAGCCCAATAAAAGAATAGCGACTCCATTTTTCACCGCCTTGTACAGACTCTAAAAAGTAGCTATAGGGTGTGTTTGCAAGCTTTAAATATAGCGCTAAGGCAGTGTCCGTATCAACAAGTAATTCGCGAGAAACGGGTATGTGGTTATAGCCTTGTGCAACAAGTTCGCTAAAGTGTGATTTTTCCATGGAAGCATTTTAACTTACCCAGAAAAACTGTGGTTTGCTTTAGCGACAGGTAGAGCCGTGTTTGCAGGGATGTATTTACGAGCGCGCAATAAAAAACCCCTCTAAGCATAATGCTCAGAGGGGTTTTAAGGTGAATCTTAAGACTCTTCGCTTTGCTCAGCCTCTACTTCACTGAGTTGCGCCGCTAGTGCCTCTTCAGCCTCAGTAACAAGCATCGTCTCTTCTGCCTGACGACGCCTCTTCTCTTGGTGGTAAGTAAAGCCAGTTCCCGCAGGAATCAAACGACCAACAATAACGTTTTCTTTGAGACCTCTTAGTCCATCCATACGGCCTGTAATTGAAGCCTCTGTCAGTACTCGAGTTGTCTCTTGGAATGATGCAGCAGAGATAAACGACTCTGTTGATAATGAGGCCTTAGTAATACCCATTAACAATCTTTGGTACTTAATCGCATCTTTGCCCTGTGCTTTCAATTGTCTATTCTTCTCAATAACGCGCACGTACTCGGCTGTCTCACCGTTGACGTACGTCGAATCGCCTTGATCAAGAATTTCAACCTTTCTTAGCATTTGCTTCACAATTACTTCGATGTGCTTATCAGAAATCTTCACACCCTGTAGGCGATAAACCGCTTGCACTTCTTTAACAACGTAATTAGCCAAAGGTTCAACGCCCAGTAGACGAAGAATATCATGAGGGTTTGATGGGCCATCAGATATCACATCACCTTTTTCAATGGTTTCACCGTCGAATACGTTGATTTGACGCCACTGATGAATCATCATTTCTGTTGCCTCACCCGCTTCATTAGTAATTAATAAGCGTATTTTTGACTTCGTAGGACTGCCAAAGCTAATCACACCTGTGGTTTCAGCTAGGATTGCATGGTCTTTTGCTTTACGTGCTTCGAATAAATCGGCAACACGTGGTAGACCACCGGTAATATCGCTTGTCTTAGAAACCGCCTTCGGAATCTTCGCAAGAATTTCACCAGCAGCGATTGTTTGACCGTCAACCAAATTGAGCTTGACGCCTGATGGCAAGTAGTGCGTTGATAAGATTAGATCGTTATCCTTCTCATCGACCAATTTAATCATTGGTTTTAGGTCTTTCGCTGCAGTAGATCTCTCGCCTTCTTCAATCATTTCAAAGAAATTTAAGCCTGTTATAGGGTCTGAACTCTTAGTAACAGTGACACCTTCAGAGAAGTCAACGAAAATAACACGACCCGAGTATTCTGCAATAATTGGATGAGTGTGCGGATCCCAGTCGGCAATTTTATCTTTTGCTTTAACTTTTCCACCATCTTTATAATGAACCAAGGCGCCATACGGCAGCTTGTAGCGTTCTTTTTCTTGACCTAATTCATTACGAATTGAAGCCTCTGCAGAACGTGAAATCACCACTAGATCGCCCTTTATATTTTGAATAGACTTCATGTTTTCAAAGTAAACAACACCGTCAGTATTAATATTTATGCTGTTCACCGCAGTTGATGAACTTGCTGCACCACCAATATGGAAGGTACGCATCGTTAACTGTGTGCCCGGCTCACCAATAGACTGAGCGGCAATAACACCAATCGCTTCACCAACACCAATCTTATGACCACGTGCCATATCATTACCATAGCATGAAGAGCATACACCGTAAGATGAATCACAAGTAATGGCTGAGCGAACCTTAATTGACTCAATACCCAATTCATTAATCTTGTCAGAATCACTCAAACTAATCAAATGATCTTTAGCCAAGAATAAATCGGTTGTATTTGGATAAGCAACATCCTGTGCAATAATACGACCAAGCACTGCTGCACCCAAAGTTTGAGAAACGTTACCGCCATCAATCACAGCCTTCATAATCAAACCATTTTCAGTGCCGCAATCCTCTGAAGTGATTACGAGATCTTGGCCTACATCAACCAAACGACGCGTTAAGTAACCCGAGTTGGCTGTTTTAAGTGCTGTATCCGCTAGACCTTTACGAGCACCGTGAGTTGAGATGAAGTATTGCATATTATTCAGGCCTTCACGGAAGTTTGAAGTAATAGGCGTCTCAATAATTGAACCGTCCGGCTTAGCCATTAGACCACGCATACCAGCCAACTGTCTGATCTGTGCTGGAGAACCCCTCGCACCAGAATCAGCCATCATGTAGATCGAGTTAAACGACGGTTTCTTCTCAGTTTTACCATCGGCATCGGTAATGTCTTCAAAGCCAACTTTATCCATCATCGCCTTTGCCACTTCTTCAGTAGTGCGCGACCAGATATCAATCACTTTGTTATAACGCTCACCGTTGGTCACAATACCTGAGGCAAACTGTTGTTGTACATCTTTGACTTGTGCGTTAGCAGCCTCAATCATTTCAGCTTTTTCTTCAGGAATAATCATATCATTCGAGCAGAATGAGATACCAGACTTAGTCGAATATTCAAAGCCCATGTACATCATTTGATCGGCAAAAATAACGGTGTCTTTTAATTCTTGTGTTCTGTAGCACACATGAATCAAGTTTGAAACCACTTTCTTAGTTAGAGCTTCGTTGATTAAATCAAAATTGAGGCCTTCTGGCATAATTCTAGAGAAGATTGCACGGCCTACTGTTGTGTCAACAATGCGCTTTGAGTTTGGCTCAAAACCGTTGTCAGTCTTCTCATAATCTTGCACACGAAGCTTAATCCTAGCGTGTAGAGACACCGCCTCTTGTTGATAAGCGTTCAATGCTTCACCAGCGTTGGCAAAAATCATGCCCTCGCCTTTCTGATTAACCATTTCACGCGTCATGTAGTAAAGACCCAAAATAACGTCTTGTGATGGAATAATGATCGGATCACCACTGGCCAAGTGAAGAATGTTATTAGAGGCAAGCATTAATGTTCTAGCTTCTAATTGCGCTTCTTCAGATAAAGGTACGTGTACCGCCATTTGGTCACCATCGAAGTCGGCGTTAAATGCAGTACAAACCAGTGGATGCAATTGAATCGCTTTGCCTTCAATCAGTAGCGGCTCAAACGCTTGAATACCTAAACGGTGGAGCGTCGGTGCACGGTTAAGCAGTACTGGGTGTTGATGTACCACCTTCTCTAAGATATCCCAAACTTCAGGAATTTCGCTTTCTACCATTTTCTTCGCCGCTTTAATCGTAGACGCTAAGCCGCTGGCTATCAGACGATTGTAAATAAACGGTTTGAATAATTCCAACGCCATCTTCTTCGGAAGGCCACATTGGTGTAGCTTAAGATACGGCCCACATACAATCACCGAACGACCAGAGTAGTCCACTCGCTTACCAAGTAGGTTCTGACGGAAGCGACCTTGTTTGCCTTTAATCATGTCAGCAATTGACTTCAAAGGGCGACGGTTATTACCCATCACCGCACGACCACGACGACCGTTATCGATTAGTGAGTCAACAGCCTCTTGCAACATACGTTTTTCGTTACGCACAATGATCTCTGGCGCGTCTAACTCTAATAGGCGAGCCAAACGATTGTTACGATTAATTACACGACGATATAAGTCATTTAGATCAGAGGTCGCAAAACGACCACCGTCTAGTGGTACCAATGGACGTAAATCAGGCGGAAGAACCGGTAGTACTTTTAGTACCATCCACTCTGGCTTGTTGCCAGATTGGATTAATGAGTCAACCAGCTTAAGACGCTTGTTGATCTTCTTTAATTTTGTTTGAGACTTGGTGCTTAGGGCATCTTCACGAAGATTCGCCGCTTCTTTTTCAAGCTGCATTTCCGCGAGGACGTCCTGGATTGCTTCCGCACCCATCTTCGCCACAAACTCGTCATCACCGTACTCGTCAAGAGCATCGTAATACATCTCTTCTGTTAGAAGCTGTTTTTTAATGAGTGGTGTATTACCAGCATCAGTAACCAAAAAGGCTTCAAAGTAAAGTACACGCTCGATGTCTTTAAGCGTCATGTCTAATAATAGACCGAGACGTGAAGGTAGAGATTTAAGGTACCAAATATGAGCAACAGGTGCCGCCAATTCGATATGACCCATGCGCTCACGACGAACTTTTGAAAGTGTTACTTCAACGCCACATTTCTCACAAACAACGTTGCGGAATTTCATGCGCTTGTATTTACCACATAGGCATTCAAAGTCCTTCATTGGGCCAAATACTTTGGCGCAGAAAAGGCCTTCTCTTTCAGGCTTAAAGGTACGGTAGTTGATGGTTTCAGGTTTTTTAACCTCACCATAAGACCATGAGCGAATTTTCTCTGGAGAAGCTAAACCAACTCTAATTGAGTCAAAATCTTGTTCTTTATTTTGCTGCTTTAAAATTTGTAATAAATCTTTCAAGTTATTCTCCTAATTTAATTATGCTCAAGCTCAATATCAATACCCAACGAACGGATCTCTTTCACCAGAACGTTAAACGATTCCGGCATCACCGACTCGGTACGATTTTCACCATCAACAATATTTTTATACATCTTCGCTCGACCAGCAACGTCATCCGACTTCACTGTTAACATTTCACGAAGCGTGTAAGCGGCACCGTAAGCTTCAAGTGCCCAAACTTCCATCTCACCAAATCTCTGACCACCAAATTGTGCTTTACCACTTAGCGGTTGTTGCGTTACCAGTGAGTAAGGGCCCGTGGAACGAGCGTGCATCTTATCGTCTACTAAGTGATTTAGTTTCAGCATGTGCATATAACCAACCGTCACATGACGATCAAAAGCATCCCCTGTGCGGCCATCGTATAACTGAATTTGACCGGATTCAGGAAGACCTGCCATCGTTAATAACGACTTAATGTCTTCTTCCTTAATGCCATCAAAAACTGGCGTAGCCATTGGAACGCCGGCACGCAGATTATGTGCCAATTCCAAAATCTCATCATCCGAGAATGAATCAAGATCTTCTTTTTTACCGTAGCTGTTATATATTTTATCAAGTAGGCCGCGGACCTCTTTAACCGTGTCTTTTTGATGCTTATCAAGCAGGGCTCCAATCTTGTAGCCCAAACCTTTTGCAGCCCAGCCTAGATGCACTTCAAGCACTTGTCCCACGTTCATACGCGATGGCACGCCTAATGGGTTTAGTACCACGTCAACCGGTGTTCCGTCCTCTAGGTGAGGCATGTCTTCGACTGGTGATACGCGTGAAATAACGCCCTTGTTACCATGACGACCCGCCATCTTATCACCAACCTGAAGTGTTTTACGCGTTGCCACATAAACCTTAACCATCTTCAATACACCTGGTGGTAATTCTGCACCTTCTTGTATTTTGGCGTGTTCTACTCTTAAGAACTCATCGAACTCTTCTTGTTTTGCTTTCGCTTGTTTCACCAGTGTCGCTACTTCTTTATTGATATCAGCATCTTCAACTTTCAGTTTTGCAACTTCTGCATTTTCAAGCGTTTTAAGCGACTTGGCTGATAACTTATCACCCAATTTGATATCGCCCGCTCCCTTTGTGACAATATTGCCAGAAAGTTTTGAGCGAACGCGACGGAAAATATCGCCATCAATAATACCAAACTCATCGTCAATGTCTTTTTTGATCTTCTCTAAACGATCTTCGTCAATTTCAATGGCACGCGCGTCTTTTTCAACACGATCACGGGTAAATACTTGCACATCAATAACCACGCCTGATTTAGAAGCGCCGACACGTAGTGAAGTGTCTTTAACATTGTTAGCTTTTTCGCCAAAAATAGCACGCAGTAATTTCTCTTCAGGAGAAAGCACTGTTTCGCTCTTAGGTGTTACCTTACCAACCAGAATGTCACCACCCTTAACACGAGCGCCAACATAAACAATACCTACTTCATCAAGTTTGGACAGGGCAGATTCGCTAACATTTGGAATGTCTGCAGTAATCTCCTCTGTGCCCAACTTAGTATCACGAGCATAAGCTGTTAATTCTTCAATGTGAATCGAAGTGTAACGGTCTTCTTGAACAACTCGTTCAGAAATTAGGATAGAGTCCTCAAAGTTGTAACCATTCCACGGCATGAAGGCAATCATCATGTTTTGACCAAGGGCTAATTCACCCAAATCAGTAGATGGACCATCTGCCAAGACGTCACCAGCAATCACTTTATCGCCAGGCTTTACCAATGGCTTTTGGTTTATGCATGTATTTTGGTTAGAACGAGCGTATTTTGTTAGATTGTATATATCAACACCCAACTCGCCCGCTTTTGCTTGTTTTGCATCAACACGAATAACAATTCTTGATGCATCTACCGCCTCAACTACGCCACCGTGCTCCGCAGTTACACAAACTCTAGAGTCTGTCGCAACAACGCGCTCAATACCGGTTCCAACCAGTGGTTTTTCAGCACGAAGTACGGGTACTGCTTGACGTTGCATGTTTGAACCCATCAAGGCACGGTTAGCGTCGTCATGCTCCAAGAATGGAATAAGGGCTGCCGCAACTGACGTAATTTGCTTAGAGTCGATGTCAATCAATGTGATCTCATCTTTTTCAACCAAGACAAATTCGTTTTTGTGGCGAGCCGCAACCAATTCATCTTCTAGACGACCTTTAGCATCAACTGCAGTATCTGCCTGTGCGATTGTATGGCTGATCTCATCGATCGCCGATACATAAATAATTTCTTTTGTTACCAAGCCACTTTTAACCACTTGATAAGGAGTTTCAAGAAAGCCGTATTCATTGGTTTTCGCATATACCGCAAGCGTGTTAATTAAACCAATGTTTGGACCCTCTGGCGTTTCAATTGGGCATAAGCGACCATAATGAGAAGGATGTACATCGCGCACTTCAAAACCAGCACGTTCACGTGTCAAACCACCTGGACCTAGGGCTGAAATACGACGCTTATGAGTCACACCGGATAGTGGATTCACTTGATCCATGAACTGAGACAATTGGCTTGAGCCGAAGAATTCTCTAACTGCAGCTGAAACTGGCTTCGAGTTAATCAAATCTTGCGGCGTTAATTCGTCTGTTTCAGCTAGGTTTAGACCTTCTTTAACGGCTTTTTCAACACGAACAAGACCAATTCTAAATTGGTTTTCAATCATTTCACCAATCGCTCTAACGCGTCTATTTGCAAGCGTATCAACATCGTCAACAACATCATGACCATTCTTAATGTCAATCAACTGTTTGATAACACTGATAATATCATCATGCGTCAAGACGTGCTCACCAGTCTCGGACTTAATTCCTAAACGACGGTTAAGCTTCATACGTCCAACGCGTGATAGATCGTAACGATCGTGGCTAAAGAATAAGTTTGAGAACAGTGTGTTCACCGCATCTTCTGTTGCTGGCTCGCCAGGGCGCATCACATGGTAAATCGACATACGAGCTTCAATTTCTGTTTGCAGCTCATCAAGGCGTAAAGTGTCTGAAATATAGGTGTCATTCTCAGCAACATTGATGTAGAGAATGTCAATTTTTTTAATCTTTGTTTCAGTTAACACTGCTAAAGAGTCTTCGCTTAATAGTGTGTTAGCTGGAAGAAGGATTTCACCTGTGCCCGTATCGATAATATCGATTGCAAGAATTTTTCCAAGAAGATAGTCAAGCGGAGCGTTGATTGCTTTAACGCCTGCTTTCTCAAATAATTTTGTGTGTTTTGCCGTAATGCGGCGACCCTTTTCAACAATAAGATCTTGACCAGCTTTAATATCGAACTCAGCAATAACACCACGAAGACGTGAAGGATCCATTACTAAATCACACGATTTAGCTTTCATTTTCACCGATATATGATCAAAGAAAGTATCCAGTATATTTTCTGAATTTAGGCCCATTGCACGTAACAATGTTGTTACCGGAAGCTTTCTACGACGGTCAATTCGAACGTATAAATGCTCGTGGTGGTCAAATTCGAAATCCAACCATGAGCCACGGTAAGGAATAATTCGAGAAGAGAATAATATCTTGCCCGATGAATGTGTTTTGCCTTTGTCGTGCTCAAAAATAACACCTGGAGAACGGTGAAGTTGAGAAACAACAACTCGCTCTGTGCCATTAATAACAAAAGTACCGGTGTCAGTCATTAAAGGTAGTTGCCCTAAATAGACATCCTCTTCAATCACTTGTTTAACACGGCGTTTTTTCTTTAGCGTTGAACCATTTTTATCAAATAGCGCAAGATTAAGCTTTACCCGCATAGTTGCTGCATAAGTAACACCACGAAGCTTGCATTCTTTGACACTGTACTTAGGCTCTTGAAGCTCGTAATCTACATATTCAATTTCAGCATAACCATTCAGTGCTGTAATAGGGAATACCGATTGAAAAACTGCATGTAGGCCAACATCTTTCTTTTCAGTTGCCCCTGCTTGAATAAAAGTATTAAATGAGTTAATCTGAATGGACAATAAATCTGGCTCTTTCAGAACTGATTTCCTAGTACCAAAATTATTTCTAATGCGCTTTTTCTCAGTGAACGAATAAGTCATGAATACCCCGTATTAATCGATAAATTGTGATTCAGAATTGCTTCTGAATAAAAACACCAAAATCCCCTAGTGGGGATTTTGGTTACTAGCGTTGAACGAATTACTTAAGTTCTACGCTAGCGCCAGCTTCTTCAAGCTGCTTTTTTAACTCTTCTGCTTCGCCTTTTTCTGCGGCTTCTTTAATTGGTGCTGGTGCACTTTCAACTAAATCTTTCGCTTCTTTAAGACCCAAACCAGTGATACTACGAACAGCTTTAATAACAGCAACTTTCTTTTCACCGAAGCTCGTTAGAACCACGTCAAACTCAGTTTGCTCTTCTACTGCTGCGCCTGCTTCTGCTGCCGCTGCTGGTGCTGCTGCAACTGCTGCTGCTGAAACGCCAAATTTTTCTTCCATTGCTGAAACAAGTTCAACAACATCCATTACAGACATATCTGCAATTGCATTTAAAATATCGTCATTTGATAATGCCATGATATTTACTCCTATTTATTATTTAATTATTGTTTTTGGTCACGAACAGCTGCAACAACACGAGTTAGCTTTGTAGGAACTTCATTCAAAGTTCTTACTAGCTTCTCAGTTGGAGCAAGCATTAACGCCATAACCATACTAATTGCTTGATCTTTCGTTGGTAGGTCTGCGATACGTTTCAGCTGATCTGCGTCAACAAATTCGCCTGAAACACCCAAACCTTTAACAACTAACGCATCATTTTCTTTCATGAATGCACGGAAAACACGGGCAACTGCACCTGGATCTTCTTGCGAAAAACCCAAAATAACAGGACCGCTTAATACTGGTGTAATACACTCACAACCAGTCTCCGCTAGCGCTCTTTTTGCAAGCGTGTTTTTAACAACACGCAAAGATACATTTGCATCTATTGCAGAAGTACGCAAGTTAGTCATTTGTTCAACATTCAATCCGCGATACTCGGCTGCACCAACAGAAATTGCAGTAGATGCTACTGCGTTGACCTGTTCGACAACTGCCTTTTTTGCTTCAAGATTTAGAGCCATAGTCTCTCCTGAACAATTATAAAAAGAAAGCTATATAAAATAACTTTCGCCACAAGGTATTCACATACCCTCTACATAGGCAAATTGAAGGATCAATTTATTAAGCAACAAAATCCGAAAAAATCATCGCACCTATGGTCTTTGAGGCTAAACAAGTCACCCTGTCGCCCAAAGAATTCTTTTGTGATCAGCTCTTAAGGCTAATCACACTTAAACAACTTAAATATCAACGCTTGCTAAATCAACACTAAGGCCTGGACCCATCGTTGATGAAACACTCATCTTTTTAAAATAAACACCTTTAGCTGAACTTGGTTTGGCTTTTTTAAGCGCCTCAAGTAGTGCTGTAATGTTTTCTTCTAGAGCTGCTGGAGCAAAAGAAGCCTTGCCAACACATCCATGAACAATACCCGCTTTATCAGCACGGTAGCGAACTTGACCAGCTTTAGCATTCTTAACAGCTGTAGCAACGTCCTGTGTTACAGTGCCAACTTTAGGGTTGGGCATTAGGCCACGTGGACCCAATACTTGACCAAGTCGACCAACCACGCCCATCGCATCTGGAGATGCAATAACAACGTCGTAATTTAAGTCACCGTCTTGCATCGATTTCATCAAGTCTTCCATACCAACAACATCAGCACCAGCATCGGTTGCTTTCTGCGCGTTCTCACCTTGAGTAAAAACTGCAACACGAACCGACTTACCTGTACCGTTTGGCAATGTCACTGCGCCACGAACGTTTTGATCTGATTTTTTGGCATCAATACCAAGATTGATACTGACATCTACAGACTCGTCAAACTTCGCAGAAGCGCACTCTTTTACTAAGTTCAGAGCGTCAGCCATTGTATAACGCACACCGACTTGTACTTTTGCTTGATTATCTTTTTGTTTTTTAGTTAAACTAGCCATGATTAACCCTCCACCACTAGGCCCATCGAACGTGCAGTGCCAGCAATAATTTGCACGGCTGCGTCGATGTCATTAGCATTTAAATCTTTCATTTTGATGTTTGCCACTTCTTCAAGTTGCGCACGTGTTACTGTGCCCACTTTATTAATGTGTGGCTCACCACTGCCTTTGGCAATGCCTGTTACTTTGCGAAGCAATACAGCTGCTGGTGGTGTTTTAGTAATAAACGTAAAGCTACGGTCGTTATAGACAGTGATAATAACTGGCACAGCCATGCCTTTATCAAGGTCTTGTGTTTTTGCGTTAAACGCTTTACAGAATTCCATAATATTAACACCGTGCTGACCCAACGCTGGACCAACAGGTGGTGATGGATTCGCTTCAGCCGCAGGTACCTGCAACTTAATATATGACTCAATTTTTTTTGCCATTTTCCTATCCTTGAAAGCAAGCCTTCATTTGGGTACAAACGCCTAGTTTTGTCCAGGCTCCCCGTTATTTTATAACCCTAAGGTTATTCTAAGTTTTCTCAACTTGAGAAAATTCCAACTCAACCGCAGTCGTGCGCCCAAAAATTAACACTTCGACTTTCAGCAAGCTCTTTTCATAATCAACACTCTCAACGGTGCCGTTAAATTCATTAAATGGACCGTCAATAATCAGCACTTCTTCACCGGGTTGAAACGCAACTTTAGGTTTTGGCTTATCTGCACCCTCTTGAACACGTGCAAAAATTCTATCAACCTCTCTTTGAGTGATTGGCGATGGCTTACCAGACGAGCCTCCAATAAAGCCCATGACGTTATTAGTGTTCTTGACCAGTAGCCAACTTGGCTCGGTTAATTCCATGTTAATCAACATGTAACCAGGGAAGAATTTACGCTCACTCTCTTTCTTTTTGCCGCTTTTAAGCTCAACCACTTGCTCAGTAGGGATTAATATCTCCCCAATAAGGCCTTCCTCTAGCTGCTTTTCCTTAATCGCAAGATCAATAGCATCTTCAATCGACTTTTTAACTTTCGCTTCATAACCGCTTCTTGCGTGTATTACAAACCACTTCTTAGACATAAGATTCCTTAGCTTAAAAAATGTTTAACGATGAGACTGAGCTAACACCCCAAGTGAAGAATGCATCAACAATCCATAAAAAGATTGATACAATAACAACCGCAATCATAACCATGCCCGTTGTCTTAATCGTTTCTTCACGAGTTGGCCAAACAACCTTTCGTAATTCAATTCTTGTCTCTTTAGCAAAGTGAATAAATTTTTCACCCTGCAAGGACTGTGTAAATACTAATGCAGCTCCAACAACACCAACAAGCAAAATAAGCACCTTGTATAGCGTAACTTGGGTCAAAGGCTCTAAATAAAATAACGCAATCGATGCTATTAATATAGCAAGCGCTAAAACACCATTCAATTGACCTAAGCTTTGTTTTTGATTGTCTGTGTTCTTAACCACATCTATCCTTTAAATTTGGCAGGCAAGGAGGGACTCGAACCCCCAACCAACGGTTTTGGAGACCGCCACTCTACCAATTGAGCCACTTGCCTAAAATTTTAATAAACCAGCTTCAGCATAAGCCAAAGCTGGTTCGTTATAACTAATTACCCCGTAATCTTCGATACAACACCCGCACCTACCGTACGACCGCCT
>CAJXHL010000040.1 GCA_913054335.1 uncultured Gammaproteobacteria bacterium
TAAAACTAAAAGCCCACAATAGATTATTGGTCGTTGATGTGGTATGCTGAAAGATGAAAAACCGATATTTTTATGAATTAAATAAATTTCTGCCTTAGTTCATTACGGACATGAGTGCCTAGGACTAGAATGGCAAGGGTAATGACATTGGTTTGCTACAAGTATCTGCTAAAGTTGGCATGTGCCGATATTTTTTGCCTTTAATGCGATTTTGTCGTAGCTGTTCTCATCTATTATCTATGTTTTGTTAACAATAGACCCTATAAATAAATAATTACATGGAAATATTGTTAATAATTATATAAATTGTTGACAATGTGTATAATTCGAGCGTATTATTTGCAAAATACTATTTTCTTATTGTATTTATAATTAAAAAAAATAGCACAACTTTTAATTATAAACTGGCATCTTAAATGAGCGACAAAACACTCAATACTTTTCCAAGATTACTTGCGAGTCATGCAAAATTGCTCCCTGACCATGTCGCCATGCGTGAAAAACAACTTGGCATCTGGCAATCTTGGACCTGGTCTCAGGCAGCCAAAGAAGTTCAGGCACTGGCTGGTGGCTTGGCAGCTCTGGGCCTGAAGCGTGGTGAAAAGCTGGCTATTATCGGTGACAACCGCCCCCGACTTTACTGGGGCATGACTGCAGCCCAAACACTGGGCGCGATACCGGTGCCACTATATCAGGACTCGATTGCCGATGAAATGGCTTATATTCTCGATAATGCTGATGTAAAAATTGCATTGGTGGAAGATCAGGAGCAGGTAGATAAATTGCTCGAAATACGTGATCGCTGCCCTCAAATTGAACATATTATTTTTGATGACCCGCGCGGTTTGCGCCATTACGACCAGCCATTTTTACACAATTTTGAAGATATTCAGCGTCAGGGGCAGGAATTTAATCAACAGAATGTCGATTATCTTAACAAAGAAACAAGGCAATCTGATGGAGATGAAATTTCCATTATACTTTACACTTCTGGCACTACTGGTAACCCCAAAGGGGTTGTGCTGACCAATGACAATGTTATTATTACCGCACGCAATGGAATTATTCGTGAAGGCCTGACGGCTTACGAAGAAGTGCTAGCGTACCTACCCATGGCTTGGGTGGGGGATAACCTGTTTTCATATGCCCAATCTCTTGTCGTCGGATTCTGTGTCAGTTGCCCTGAAAGCGCCTCTACAGTTACTACCGACCTGCGTGAAATAGGCCCGACATATTATTTTGCTCCGCCGCGAGTATATGAAAATATTTTGACCCAAGTGATGATCCGCATGGAAGATGCCGGCAAGATAAAACGCAGCATGTTCCACTACTTTATGGAGCATGCGCGCAAGACTGGCGTCAAAATCCTTAATGGAGACAAAGTTTCCGCCAAAGATTCTCTAATCTACAAACTGGGTGGCTTCTTAGTATACGGCCCCCTCAAAGATGCACTTGGACTGGGTCGTATTAAGCTGGCGTATACGGCCGGCGAAGCCATTGGGCCGGAAATTTTTGAATTTTATCGCTCGCTCGGGATTAACATCAAACAGCTCTACGGCCAAACCGAATGCATGGTATTTCTTTGTGTTCAGCCCGATGGGGAGGTTTTTGCTGACACTGTTGGCACCCCTGCTATTGATGTTGAGATAAAAATCGATGACAACGGCGAAATTCTATATCGCAGCCCGGGTGTGTTCCATTCCTATTATAAAAACCCGGAAGCAACCGCCAGTACAAAAACGCCAGATGGCTGGGTTCTTACTGGTGACGCCGGTTTTTTTGATGAACATAACGGCCACTTAAAGATCATAGATCGCGCCAAAGACGTGGGAAAACTTAACGATGGCACAATGTTCGCACCTAAGTACATTGAAAATAAACTGAAGTTTTTCTCCTTTATCAAAGAAGCCGTTTTATTTGGCAATGAGCGCGATCACAGTTGCGCGTTTATTAATATCGATTTGGAAGCGGTTGGAAACTGGGCCGAGCGACGCAACCTAGCTTATTCCGGTTATATTGATTTGGCTGGTCAGGATGAAGTTTACACGCTGATTAAGGAATGCGTCGAGAAGGTCAACAAAGACCTGTCACAGGACGGGCGGCTAGGTGGCTCGCAGATGCACCGTTTTCTGATTTTACACAAGGAACTGGACGCCGATGATGGCGAACTGACTCGTACCCGAAAAGTAAGACGTAATTTTGTTGAAGAGCGTTATCAAGATCTGATTCACGCTCTCTATTCTGATATGAATGAGTGCCATGTTAAAACTCAGGTCGTCTTTGAGGATGGCCATACAGGCATTTTGGAAGCCGATGTGAAAATCAGTGATGCTGAGCATTTCTCTGTTGACCATTTAACTGCAGTGAGTGAGGTTTAATCGTAATGGATATGTACGAACGTAAAATTGGCGACGTGATTCTCGCCCTCGACAACATCAGTCTTTCTTTTGGTGCAATGAAAGTATTGGACGACGTCAGTTTTGATGTTAGACAAGGCGAAATACGCTCGATTATCGGGCCCAATGGCGCCGGTAAAAGCTCTATGCTGAATGTCATCAATGGCTTCTATCACCCGCAGCAAGGAAGTATTACCTTTCGCGGTGAAAAACGCAAAGAGATGGACGTGCATAAGGCCGCCGCTTCCGGCATCGCGCGCACTTTTCAGAATATTGCCCTATTCAAAGGCATGAGTACGCTGGACAACATCATGACCGGACGCAATCTGAAAATGAAATGCAACATATTCCAACAGGCTTGGTATTGGGGTAAAGCACAAAAAGAAGAAATCGAACACCGCCAAAAAGTCGAAGAAATCATCGATTTTCTTGAAATTCAGAATATTCGTAAAACTCCGGTGGGTCGCCTACCCTACGGGTTTCAAAAACGTGTCGAACTGGGACGCGCGCTTGCCGCTGAGCCTGAGATTCTGCTACTTGACGAGCCTATGGCCGGCATGAATGTTGAAGAAAAAGAAGATATGTCGCGTTTTATTCTCGACATAAACGATGAATTTGGTACCACCATAATTCTTATTGAGCACGATATGGGTGTAGTCATGGATTTGTCGGATCGCGTTGTTGTGCTCGATTATGGACGGCAACTAGCCGATGGATCTCCGGACGAGGTTCGTAGTAACCAAACTGTTATCGACGCCTATCTTGGCGTTTCTCATTAAGGAAAAAGAACATGCGCATAGAACGAGACATTATTTATATTATTCTGGGCTTTATTGTGCTAATGGTTGTTGTGCCGTGGACAGCGGGCCAGTTATCGGATCAGGTTTTTTTCAACTGGCCATTTTTCTTTGAAGTGGCTATAGGCGGCTTGCTTTCTGGCGTGATGTATTCACTGATTGCACTGGGTTTTGTATTAATTTTTAAAGCCTCTGGAGTATTCAATTTTTCGCAGGGAGCAATTGTACTGTTTGCTGCACTGACTCTGGTCGGGCTCCATGGACTCGGTTTGCCGATGTGGCTGGCAATAGTTGCTACCATGGGTGTGATGTTCCTGTTGGCGGTAGCTATTGAAAGACTGGTGCTTAGTAAATTGGTTAATCAGGAGCCTATTATCCTATTCATGGCCACAATCGGCATCGCTTATTTTCTTGATGGTTTTGGTCAGACTTTGTGGGGGTCAGAGGTCAAGGTGTTGAATCTTGGGATTTCAGAAGCACCCGGTTTTTACTTTGACGGACAAATATTAATCAATGATTTTGACTTATTTGCCGCAGGGATTGCCGCTGTCATGGTAGTGGTGCTGGGTATTTTCTTTCAGTACACCCGTATAGGTCGCGCATTACGTGCGGTAGCCGATGACCATCAGGCAGCGCTCAGCGTGGGCATTCCGCTGAAGCACATCTGGATTATTGTGTGGACAGTCGCCGGTCTGGTTGGCCTGGTTGCCGGCATCATGTGGGGCAGCAAGATGGGGGTGCAGTTTGCACTCTCCCTGATCGCGTTAAAAGCGCTGCCAGTTTTGATTCTAGGCGGGTTCACCTCGGTCCCCGGGGCCATCATTGGAGGTTTGATAATAGGTGCTGGTGAAAAACTGGCTGAAGTCTTTCTCGCTCCGATGATAGGAGGTGGTATCGAAGAGTGGTTTGCGTATATGCTGGCACTGGCATTTTTAGCATTTCGCCCGCAAGGTTTGTTTGGCGAAAAAATTATCGAGAGGGTATAGCAATGATCTATCGTGAAGCAGGGGTTTATAAGTCCACATATCGCGCAGACCATGCGATTTTTACTATCCCCCAAGATCGTTGGTCCATGATTGGTATTTTTGCGATTGCATTTTTGCTAATCCCGGCAGTTGGCAGTGAATACTGGTTGGGTGCAATCATGCTGCCATTCCTGATTCTAGCACTGGCAGCACTGGGGCTGAATATATTGACGGGCTATTGCGGCCAGCTCAGTTTGGGTACGGGTGGATTTATGGCAACCGGTGCTTTTTCCGCTTATAAGCTCGCCACTGCTTTTCCTGACGTGCATATCCTCTTTGTGATATTGGGAGCGGGCTTAATAGCCGCTGCAGTCGGCATCCTCTTTGGCATTCCTTCATTGCGCATTAAAGGCTTTTATCTCGCTGTTGCAACCCTTGCTTCGCAATTTTTTCTAATCTGGATGTTTATCACGTTTGGCTGGTTTACCAATTACAGCGCCTCTGGCGTTATTAGTGCGCCACCTATGACAATCATTGGTGATATTTTTGTTACCGGGCCGCAAGCCACCCTTGTTGCCAAGTACTTGTTTACACTGAGTATTGTGGTTGTGATGGCACTCGTGGCAAAAAATCTGGTGCGGTCTAATATCGGTCGTGAATGGATGGCCGTTCGTGATATGGACATAGCCGCTGAAATTATCGGCATTCCTATGTTGAGCACAAAACTCAAAGCATTTGCTGTCAGCTCTTTTTTCTGCGGAGTCGCCGGTGCGCTGTGGGCCTTTCTCTACACTGGATCGGTTTCGCCATTGGCGTTTGGTGTCGATCGCTCTTTTCAGGTATTGTTTATGATTATTATCGGCGGCCTGGGTTCGGTTATGGGTGCATTCCTAGGTGCGGCTTTTATTGTATTGTTACCGATTCTTCTTAATAACCTCCCAACCATGCTAGGGTTGAATATTAAAACTGATATGATTTCGCATATGGAATACATGATCTTTGGCGCACTTATTGTCTTCTTCCTCATTGTCGAACCTCACGGTTTAGCGCGGCTCTGGTCATTGTTGAAGGAAAAATTGAGGCTCTGGCCATTCCCCCACTAATACGGGGCATTGACTATGAGAAGCACCTCTTGTAGAAAATAAACGCTGTTAAATAATAAAAAAGGAAAGCTTAAAATGAGCAATCAAGACACCCCTTTATTGCAAATCAACAATATTGAAGTTATATATGATCACGTCATCCTTGTTCTTAAAGGCGTCTCACTGACTGTCCCTAAAGGCAGTATCATTGCTTTACTGGGCGCTAATGGCGCTGGAAAGAGTACCACATTGAAGTCAATTTCAGGCCTGCTTGGGGCGGAAAGAGGTGTTGTAACTAAAGGCAATATTTTGTACAAGGATCAGCCAGTAGAAAGTCAAAGCCCTGCCGATTTGGTGGATCATGGTGTGATACAGGTCATGGAAGGCCGCCATTGTTTTGAGCATTTGACCATCGAAGAAAACCTTCTCACCGGGGCCTATACCCTTAGTGGTGGGCGTAAAGCAGTAGCAAAAAATCTCGAGATGGTTTATCAGTATTTTCCGCGTCTTGCTGAGCGACGCAAAAGTCAAGCTGGTTATACATCGGGTGGCGAACAACAAATGTGTGCAGTTGGCCGTGCTTTAATGTCCAATCCTGAAATGATATTACTTGATGAGCCTTCTATGGGACTAGCGCCGCAGCTGGTAGAAGATATTTTCGAAATAATAAAACAACTTAACGAACAAGAAGGCGTCACCTTCCTGCTCGCAGAACAAAACACCAACATCGCATTGAGATACTCAGATTTTGGCTATATTATGGAAAATGGGCGCATTGTTATGGAGGGGCTCGCAAGCGAACTTGCTGAAAATGAAGATGTAAAAGAATTTTATCTCGGCATTTCAAAAGAAGGTAAAAAGAACTTTCGTGATGTTAAAAACTATCGCCGCCGTAAACGCTGGCTAACGTAAAGTCGTAGCAGTACTATAACTATTATGAGTGAATTTTATGATTCCCTAGAAACTCGGAGTGCAGAGCAACGCGAACAGGCGCTCTGCCAAGCGATTCGTGAGCAGATAGCACATGCTAAAGAGCATTCTGTCGCTTACAAACTACTATTAAAAGATTTTGAGCCGAAAGACCTGCTGGATGTCAATGATATCAGCAAACTGCCTGTTACTAGAAAATCTGAACTTGTTGAAAAGCAACGCCTCACGCCTCCCTTTGGTGGGATGGAGGCCATGCAAAATGGGCGACTTACCCATATATTCGCCTCGCCAGGACCTATATATGAGCCAGGTACCGCTAGGACAGACTTCGCTAACTTTGCGAGAGCCCTCTACGCAGCTGGCTTTAGATCCGGGGATCTTCTGCACAACTGTTTTTCATATCATTTTACCCCAGCAGGAGCCATGGTTGATAGCGGCGCCCATGCACTGGGCTGTAGTGTGGTTCCGGCCGGAGTCGGACAAACAGAACTACAGGCACAGACTATTGCGGACCTGCGCCCGAATGGTTATGTCGGCACACCCTCTTTTTTGAAAATTATTCTTGATAAGGCCCACGAGCTGGATCTTGATGTTAGTTCGATTAAAAAGGCTATGGTCAGCGGTGAAGCGCTGCCACCCTCGATTCGTACAGGCTTTATCGAGCGAGGAATTCGTGTGCAGCAATGTTATACAACTGCCGACCTCGGCGTTATTGCCTACGAATCAAAAGCCCAGGAAGGTTTGATTATTGATGAAGGTGTTTATCTTGAAATCGTGCGTCCCGGTAGTGGTGACAGGATAGCAGACGGCGAAGTTGGCGAAGTAGTAGTTACCAGTTTGAACCCAGACTACCCGCTGATACGATTTGCAACCGGCGACCTTTCTACTATTATGTCGGGGGAAAGCCCCTGTGGACGAACCAATAAGCGCATCAAGGGTTGGATGGGACGAGCCGATCAAACTGCAAAAGTACGCGGTATGTTTATTCATCCGGAGCAGGTCAATAAAATTGTTCAACGCCATGCTGAAATCAGCCGTGCCCGACTAACAATAAACTGGATTGATGAAGCTGATCAGATAACCCTACAATGCGAAACTTCTGGTGCTGATCAATCACTCAATGCTGCGATCCGTGACAGCATTCGTGAAATTTGCAAACTGCGTGGTGAGGTAGAACTGCTTGAACCCGGTTCATTGCCCAATGATGGCATAGTCATCGACGATATACGCAAATATGACTAAGATTGGTTAGAAAGCATGAAATCCAGTGAGTTTTTAGATGACATTAAAATTCTGGATTTATCACAATACATCCCCGGGCCTTTTGCCACACGACAGCTGTCCGACTTGGGTGCGCAGGTTATTAAGGTTGAGCCTCCTGACGGTGATCCGATGCGCCGATTCATGTATGCCGGCGACAGTGAAACTTCGCCGGTTTACCGGCATTTAAACCGAGGTAAAAGAATTTGCCGTCTCGATTTAAAATCATCCGCTGGACAACAAACTTTGCGCCAACTGCTAAAAGATGCCGATGTATTGCTGGAATCTTTTCGCCCTGGTGTGTTGCAGCGATTAGGGTTTGAGCGTACAACACTCAACTCAATCAACCCTCAGCTCATCCATTGCGCTTTGTCGGGCTATGGTCAAAGCGGGCCTTATCTTCATCGTGCAGGCCACGATTTAAACTATTGTGCCGCCAGTGGCGCACTTGGGCTGAACAGTTCTGAGAATCAGCCTGTTATAACTTACCCTCCTCTGGCAGATCACGCAGGTGCGATGCAGGCCAGTGTTTGCATCTTAGCGGCATTACATGCACGACAATGCAGTGGAGAAGGCGCTTACATCGATGTCAGCTTGTTTGAATCTTGTTTGTCGTGGCAATACCTGCCCTTTTTCCAGTCAGACAATATGCGCTCTGAATTATTGCTCAATGGTGGAGCTGCCTGTTACAATATTTATCAATGTAGTGACGGCCATTTCATCAGTCTGGCGGCACTGGAACAACATTTCTGGCAAAATTTTTGCGCTGCTGTTGATAAGCCTGAGTGGCTGGATTTACAATATAGTGAAATGCCGCAAAAACAACTGATAGCCCAAGTAACCGAGCTTTTCAAGCAGCAGACACACAACCATTGGAACCAAATTTTTGATCCTGTTGACTGTTGCTATGAAGCCCTGTTGTTGGGAGATGAAATGTCTTCTCATCCACAAATTAAAGCTAGAAAAGCACTCACCAGAGATGGGCCTGCTTACCCTGCTCACATTAATAACGACAGCGTTGCGCTAAGAGCAGGTATCTTTGAATTCAAAGCCGAAGAGCAGCCGCGATGGCAAGCCTTGGCAAAATGACTTCAGGCCATTATCGTCGTCATAACTTGGACCAGTTGGTTCATGCTGCGCTTACCAATGCAAAGCAGCTCAACAAACCGTTTGATTATAAGATTATCGCTGCAGTTGATCAATTTCACATTGGTGGGTTAACTGCAACGCTTAAGATGATCGAATTAGCAGATTTTAAACCACAAGATAGAGTATTGGATATTGGCTGTGGTATCGGGGGTCCTGCAAGAACCATAGCTTGCACCTGTCATTGCCATGTCACTGGAATTGATTTGAGTGAAGACTATTGCCAGGCAGCAAGATTGATTTCTTGGCAGTTGAATATGGGCGATCAGACTCAATTCATAAGAGCTAATGCGCTTAAAATCCCATTTAAAAACAACAGTTATAGTGCATTATGGACTCAGCATATAACCATGAATATTGGCGATAAAAAAGCGTTGATGACGGAGTTTTATCGAGTTTTAAAGCCGGCGGGGCAATTGTTAATGTACGAAGTGCTCTGCACAACACGAGCCAATGACAGTATCAAATACCCTCTGCCTTGGGCGAGGAAGTCGGAAGATAGCTTTCTTGACAATGCCCACAATTATAAAGCGTTACTCCATAATTGTGGATTTGAACTCAAGCATTTTGAGGATGTCAGTGCGACAGCAATAGTCAGTATTCAGAGGGTGATTGAGAGAATATCACAAGGAGAGAAAAAAGACCCAAGCCTTGAAATCATTCTTGGCGACGGTTTGTTAACCATGATGGAAAATTTATTAGAGTCACTTAATAATGACACACTAAGCGTCATTGAATTTATTGCCACTAAACCGAGTTCACTCGGCTGAAGAATGAGCGCCAAGCCTGCGAACGGGCTATTTTAGTTAATTTACTCTTGTCGTTAACTATTTGATAGCCTAAGCCATCAAAATCTCTATTTTTGTTAACAATAGCATCGATTTATAACACAATATAGACAAATAATTCAATTTTATAAATAAATTGTTGACAATTGGTATAAATTAGGCGTATTATTAAATTCGCGCCTTTTGTATGTACATTGGTGTGAACAAAAAAAAGGTATTAAAACTACTAATAAAAATAGGAGAGTTTAAAAATGAAAATGAAACACATAACACAAGGACTGATTGCCGTCTCAATTGCTGCGACCAGTCTGATGGCTGCAACAGCAGCTGTTGCAGCAGAGTCGCAGTTTGTCGGCGCACTGGTTTACCGTTCTGGCCCATATGCGCCAGCCGGCGTTCCTTACGCTGACGGTTTTTCTGACTATATTAATTTGCTTAACGAGCGCGATGGTGGTGTCAGAGGCGTCCACTTGGATCTGGAAGAGTGCGATTTCGGCTACAACACCGACAAAGGTGTTGAGTGTTACGAGCGCATGAAAAACAACGGCCCGACAGGTATGCCGGCAGTTATGCCATTATCAACAGGCGTAACTTATGCATTGCTGGATCGCGCCGTAGCAGACGAGATTCCATTGATCACTTCGGCCTATGGTCGTGCTGATGCTGCTGATGGAACGGTATTTCCATGGGTATTCGTACCACCAACCACTTACTGGGCTGGTGCAGATATCGCCATTAACTATATTGCCAGCGAAGAAGGCGGCTATGACCAACTAAGTGGCAAGAAAATTGCCCTAGTTTATCATCAGTCGGCTTATGGTAAAGAGCCGATTAAAACGCTTGAGTATCTTGCGGCAGAACACGGTTTCGAGTTGTCGTTATTCCCGGTCCCTCATCCTGGTTTAGAGCAAAAATCAACTTGGTTGAAAATCGGTCGTCAGCTACGTCCTGATTATGTCTTGATGTGGGGTTGGGGCGTTATGAACGCAACAGCGATTAAAGAGGCTGCTGCTGTTAACTTCCCTAGGGATAAGTTTATTGGCATCTGGTGGTCTGGTAACGAGCCTGATGTGATCCCTGCTGGTGATGCAGCTATTGGTTATAAATCAATGCAGTTTACTGGCTCAGGAACCTTCCCTATCCATACTGAAATCAAAGAAATCTTGTATGCTAAAGGTCTTGGTTCTGCTGATTCAGTTGATAAGGTAGGTCAACAGGCCTATAACCGAGGCTTGATGGCGGGTATTTTATTGACTGAAGCAATGAGTGCAGCAATGATCGCATCCAGCGATCAACCGGTAACAGGTAAGCAAATGCAGTGGGCGTTAGATCGACTGGATATTACCGCAGAGCGTATCGCGGAAATGGGAGCTACAGGCATGATGGATCCTATAAAGCTTAGTTGTGCCGATCACGCTGGACAAGGTCGTGCGAAGATGACCCAGTGGGATGGCAACGCGTGGGTAAACATAACTGATTGGATAGAGCCTAACGATGAACTCCTATGGGATTTGTATAAAGCTTCAGCCGCTCAGTACGCAGCAGAAAAAGGTATTACACCTAGAAGCTGTAATTAAACTTAGTTTTGTTTAATTGACTAATGTCAGTGGCTTTTGCCACTGGCATTTTTCATTTAAAGGATTATAAAAAATTGAAAATTAGCAATATTATTAATCTGCAATAAAGGCATCCTTATTGCAAATCAATAATACTGATGATTTGAATAATCATTGATTGCTGTTATTACCGCAAAAACCACCAGCCAGTTATTAGGATTTAGGGGTATGTATAATAACTGCACATTGCAATTGCCTTTGTTGTTAATGAAAAAAACCAACCAGAGTAGAATGCGTTGCACAAAAGTAAATTGGAGTTACATTTGATGAGCGAAGAAGTTTATATTATTTCCGGTAGTCGCACCCCAATGGGAGCTCTAGACGGCAGTTTAGGTAGCCAAAATGCAGCCCAACTGGGCGCTGTTGCTATTGCAGGCGCACTTAAACGAGGCGGCGTCCACGCCGATCAAATAGATGAAGTCTACATGGGCTGTGTATTGGCCGCAGGCCAAGGCCAAGCGCCAGCACGTCAGGCGGCATTAGGTGCGGGGCTGGCAAAAAGTGTGCCTTGCACCACCGTTAACAAGATGTGCGGCTCGGGCATGCAAACCACTATTATGGGTTTTAATGCCATCAAAGCAGGGTCGGCTAACGTCATGCTGTGTGGCGGCATGGAAAGTATGACCAACGCACCCTACTTATTACCCAAGGTGCGACAAGGTATGCGTATGGGCCACGGAAAAATGCTCGATCATATGTTTTTTGACGGCTTGGAAGACGCCTACGAAGGTGGCTTGATGGGCGCTTTTGCCCAGACAACAGCAGACGATTACGGCCTAAGTCGTGAGGCTATGGATGAGTTTGCTATAGGTTCTTTATCGAAAGCCAACGCTGCCATTAAAAACGGTGACCTTGAGAGCGAAATAGAACCTGTCGTTATTAGTAATCGAAAAGGCGTAGTGACGGTTGTGATTGATGAGCAGCCGGGTCAGGCGCGGCTTGATAAAATACCACAACTGCGCCCTGCGTTTAAAAAAGACGGCACTATAACTGCAGCCAATGCCAGCTCTATTTCTGATGGTGCTTCGGCTTTAGTGTTGGCCAGCGGTAAGGCTGTTGTGGAGACTGGCTGGCAACCGATGGCGCAAATTCTCGGAGTACACAGTTTTGCCCGTGAGCCGGGCGAGTTTACCATTGCGCCTATTGGCGCGATGCAAGGGCTGTTAGATAAAATGAACTGGACGGTAGAAGACGTGGATCTGTTTGAAGTAAATGAAGCCTTTGCCATGGTGACTATGTTGGCCATACAAGAGCTTAACTTGGATGCGAGAAAGGTCAATGTATACGGCGGAGCTTGCGCCCAAGGGCACCCTATTGGTTCTACCGGTTCTCGTATTATCTTAACCCTCATTACAGCGCTTAAAAACAAAGGATTAAAACGCGGAATAGCGAGCTTGTGTATCGGTGGTGGCGAAGCAACAGCTATGGCCGTAGAATTGGTTTAACCAAGGAGTGTGACATGAATTTTGATTTAAATGATGATCAACGTGCTTATATAGATTTAGCGCAACAGTTTGCCACTAACGAGCTTGCACCTAATGCGGCGCGTTGGGATGCAGAAGCAATCTTTCCTGTGAAAACCTTGAAACAAGCTGGCGAACTGGGTTTTTGCGGTCTTTATTGTGACCCAGAAATTGGGGGGCTAGGGCTGTCTCGCTTAGATTCGTCGTTGATTTTTGAACAACTGTCGATGGGTTGTACCACCACCACCGCGATGCTTACTATCCACAATATGGCCACTTGGATGATTTCTGATTTCGGCAGCACAGTAACTCGCCAGACTTACGGAGAAAAGTTAACTAGCGGTGAGTGGCTAGCATCATATTGCCTTACCGAATCAAGCTCTGGCTCTGACGCAGCAGCTCTTAGTACCAAAGCTTTGCTTGATGGCGATCATTACGTTATTACTGGCAATAAGGCGTTTATCTCCGGTGCGGGTGAAACCGACGTGCTGGTGGTGATGGCTCGTACAGGTGGCGCTGGCTCTAAGGGTATCTCAGCATTTGTTGTCAACGCGGATAGTGATGGCATTAGCTACGGCCGAAAAGAGAGCAAGATGGGCTGGAATGCCCAACCGACTCGGACGATCAATTTTGATTGTGTTCGGGTACCCATCGAAAATCTTTTGGGTCAAGAGGGCGAGGGTTTTGCCATTGCCATGAAGGGTCTCGACGGTGGGCGGATTAATATCGCCACTGTCGGCATTGGTACGGCCCAACAAGCAATGGCAGATGCGCTAGCTTATGTCAATGAGCGTAAGCAATTTGGCAAACCTATTGCAGCGTTTCAGGGCATTCAATTTAAGCTTGCTGATATGAATACCGAACTTGTTGCAGCTAGGCAAATGGTGCGTTTGGCGGCATTTAAGTTGGATTCACAAGATCCAGACGCAAGTACCTATTGTGCCATGGCCAAGCGCTTTGCTACCGATATTGGCTATCAAGTGTGTGACGAGGCGCTGCAGTGTTTTGGTGGTAACGGCTATATCAAAGAGTTCCCCATGGAGCGATACCTACGTGATTCACGTGTACACCGTATTCTAGAGGGCACCAATGAAATTATGCGAGTCATTATTGCGCGACGTATTTTACTGGCCGATCATCAGGCCATTTTGTAGAGCAACCTTAAGGCAAACAGAAACCAAAAAAACAATCATCAGTAGGACAATATAATGAACGACATCCTTAAAGTAGATATTCAGGGTCATTTGGCCTTAGTAACCATAGATAACCCACCGGCGAACACTTGGACTCGTCAGAGCTTGGACGCATTGGTGGAGCTCGTTGACGAACTTAATGCCAATAAAGAAGTTTACAGTCTGATTATCACCGGCAAGGGTGAAAAATTCTTCAGTGCGGGTGCCGATCTTAAGTTATTCGCCGAAGGCGACAAACAAATAGCCGCGGAAATGTCTACGGCCTTTGGTCGTGCTTTTGAAACACTAAGTCAATTTCGTGGTCTCAGTATAGCCGCTATTAATGGTTATGCCATGGGCGGTGGTTTGGAGGTTGCCCTTGCTTGTGATTTGCGGATTGCCGAACAACAAGCTGTGATGGCACTTCCTGAGGCGTCGGTTGGCCTATTGCCTTGTGCCGGTGGCACTCAAAATCTTGCTTGGCTAGTGGGCGAGGGCTGGGCTAAGCGCATGATTCTGTGTGGTGAGAAAGTAAACGCCGAACAGGCGTTGCAAATCGGCTTAGTCGAAGCCGTGGTAGAACAAGGACAGGCGGTAGAGAAAGCTATTGAGTGGGCTGAGAAAGCCGAACGCCAAAGCCCCACCAGTATTACAGCGTGCAAACGCCTTATTCAAACCGCTCGTAAAGAGCCCATGTTTGTAGGAATGGCCTATGAGCGAGACGCATTTGTCCGCTTGTTTGATAGTAATGATTGTAAGGAAGGGGTGCAAGCCTTCTTAGAAAAGCGCAAGCCAAATTGGACCAACACCTAAGCATCTCTACCATGACTGAAGCAGCTATTCTCGTCGCCAGCCACTCGACACAGGCCGGGCAAAAAATTATCGAGGTAACTCTCAATGCGCCCAAGTCACTTAATGCGTTATCCGTTGAAATGATCAATATATTGTTGGAGAAGTTGCCTTTGTGGGAGTCCGATCCAAGTGTCGCTGCCGTTGTTATGCGAGGCAAGGGGGGTCGATCTTTTTGTGCCGGGGGTGATATTCGACATCTCTACCAAGCAATGCAGAGAGGTGAAATCGAACATGGTCAGGACTTCTTTAATCTCGAATACAGTCTTATTGTAGTCATGCACAGTATGCAAACGCCTTTGCTGGTATGGGGGCAAGGCTATGTTATCGGCGGAGGCATGGGTTTACTTCAAGGGGCCGGCTTGCGTATTGCAACGCATTCCAGTCGTTTGATAATGCCCGAGGTCAGTATTGGCCTATTCCCAGACGTGGGTGCCAGCTTTTTCTTGCAAAAAGTCCCCGATGGTCTTGGTTTGTTTTTAGGTCTGACAGGTGCTGTGGTTAACGGTACCGATGCACGAGAATTAAATCTAGTGGACGCTTTGTTAGCCGATTCTGATTACTCAGCTTTATTACAGCAATTACAAAATCTTAAGAAGCAAACAAATACCGAGCACCTCAAATCTATACAAAACCTTGTACAAAACCTTGAGTCTAAGGCTAATAACGCACCGCCATCGGATATTTCACCCCACAAACAATCAATTATCGATGCGTTAGCCGCGCAAGACTTAAACACTGTTTTTGCTAATCTACAGAAGCTTAAGGGGCTCAGTAAGTGGCTTGATAAAGCTATTGAGACTATGGAAAACGGCTCGCCGACAAGTTTGCATTTAACTTTTCGACAATTGCGACAAGCTCCACAAGACTTAGTGCAGGGGTTTGTTCAAGAATATGTGTTGGCCGTTAATAGTACTCGTAAAGGTGAGTTCCAAGAAGGTGTTCGGGCGTTATTAATTGATAAAGACCAGCAGCCTAAGTGGCGTTACTCCAAAGTGAAGGATGTCCCTCTAGCTTGGTTGGAGGGTTTTTATCAACGCCACAACATAGCTAAGACAAACTTTGAAGTTTAACTCTTTCATTAAAAGGAAAATAATATGACAAAAATTGCATTTATCGGTCTCGGTAACATGGGCGCGCCTATGGCTGTTAATCTCGTGAAAGCAGGGCACCAAGTTAGGGCTTTTGATTTAATACCTGCGTCATTGCAAAGTTTTGTAGCCGCAGGCGGTAAACAGGCCAGCTCGGCAAAAGAGGCGGCTGAGGGCGCTGAAGTGGTGATTAGCATGTTGCCTGCTGGAAGGCACGTTAGCGAGCTGTATAGCTCAGAAGGTGGTTTGCTGGCTCAACTTCCTAAGGGCTGCTTAGTCATTGACTCAAGCACCATTGATGCAACAACCGCGCGCCAAGTCGGAGCAACAGCATTAAAGGCAGGAATTGACTTTATCGACGCCCCTGTTTCTGGTGGAGTCAGTGGTGCGGAAGCAGGAACTTTGAGTTTCATTGTTGGTGGCGAAGTCGCATGCTTCGCTCGTGCAAAACCCATCCTAGAGGCCATGGGCAAGAATATTTTTCACGCAGGCGGCGTGGGCTCAGGTCAAATTGCCAAGACGTGCAATAATATGCTGCTAAGCGTTTTAATGGCTGGCACTGCGGAAGCGTTACAAATGGGGATTGAAAACGGCTTAGATCCCAAAATCTTATCGGACATTATGGTGAAAAGTTCTGGACGCAATTGGGCGTTAGAAGTTTACAACCCCGTGCCCGGTGTGATGCCTGGTACGCCAGCTTGTAACAACTATCAAGGCGGGTTTATGGTTGATTTAATGAATAAAGATTTAAACTTAGCGTTGGGAGTGGCTCAAGAAAGCAGCTCGAAAGTGCCTATGGGTGAGCAGGCCGCAGCCTTATTTGAGGCTCATGCAAAGGCTAACAACGGCAAATGTGATTTTTCTAGTATTTTCAAGTATTACAACAAGGAGTAAATATGCAAGTTCAGGGTTGTGTTTTCGTTATTACCGGCGGTGCTCGTGGTTTGGGTTTGGCAATAGGACAGCTTATTGCCAGTAAAGGCGCTCTCTGCGCCATCATTGATTTAGACGAAAAAGTAGCGCAGGAAGCTGCATCATCCTGTAACAGCAGCAGTCGCGGTTATGCTTGTAACGTTGCAGACGAGAAACAAGTAGAGGAAGTGTTTGCGAAAATAGTCAATGATTTTGGCCGTTTAGACGGCTTAATCAACAACGCAGGTATTCTGCGTGATGGCATGCTCATCAAAGTGAAAGATGGCGAGCTTCAGGATAAGATGAGCCTTAGTCACTGGCAATCTGTGATTGACGTTAACCTGACAGGCACTTTTTTGTGTGGTCGTGAAGCGGCTGCTGCTATGGCTCAAGCGGGTAACGGCGGGGTTATTGTTAATATTTCCAGCATTGCCAAGTCGGGTAATATTGGCCAAAGTAACTACGCCGCAACCAAGGCTGGCGTGGCATCTTTAGTGACCACTTGGTCGCGTGAACTTGCACGCTTTAATATTCGTGCGGTCGGCATTGCACCCGGGGTTATATCCACCGACATGACCGATTCTATGAAGCCAGAAGCATTGGAGCGTATAGAAAAAATGATACCAGTAAGGCGTTTGGGTGATCGTAGGGAATTGGCACAAGCCGTCTTATTTGTTATTGAAAACGACTATATGAATGGCCGTTTAATTGAACTGGATGGCGGGCTTAGGTTTTAAGCGTACTTTCTAGCAATAAAAACGGGAGCGCTGATCACAACAAGATGCTTGTTGAACACAGAATATAGTTTTGATTAAACTTAAATATTATTTATTTAATTAGGAAATACATAATTATTTCAGTATAATATTTAGTTAATTA
>CAJXHL010000041.1 GCA_913054335.1 uncultured Gammaproteobacteria bacterium
TTAAAAGTGAAGAAAAATTCTCATCAATAGCTAGTGCTATTATATCGCCCGAAGGAAGTGCCCTTGGGGTGCAAATTTTTACACATTTTTTATTCATTATTATCACTCGGCAAATTATAAAATGATATATGTAAAGGTCTCTTCTAATTATTTAAGTACCGCTGGATATTATCCTTGTGCTCTTGGTATGTCTCGGCAAATGCATGACTGCCATCTTTTTTCGAGACAAAGTAGAGAGTATTGCCATTATCTGGATGAAAAGCTGCATACAAGGATTCATAACCAACCGAACCAATCGCACCTGGCGGCAAGCCTTTATGTCGATAGGTATTGTACGGGCTTTCAATTCTTAAGTCTTTCTTTGACAGCGATCCTGTATAAGCATCTCCGAGCGCATAAATAACGCTTGGATCAGTTTGTAACCTCATACCAATGGCCAGTCTACGCAAAAATACGCCGGCAATCATTGACTTTTCTTGGTGGTGAGCTGTTTCTTTTTCAATGAGCGAAGCTAAAATTATCGCCTCGTATGGGGCCTTAAACGGCAAAGAATCCGACTTTGCTTTCCACAAAACATCAAGTTGCCCCTTCAATGACTCATGCGCCCTCGCAAAAATTCTTTGAATACTATCGCCATAGGTGATTTGGTAGGTCTCAGGAAAAATCCAACCTTCATGCGGCTCATTAATACCAAGTGACTGCATCACTTCTTGCAGTGTTTTTTTAACTATAACAGCGGGGTTTTGGCTTAATTGCATATAATAGTCATCAAGTGTTACGCCTTCAATCAGAGTGATATTTTGTCTGACCACATCGCCACTCGTTGCCTTATCTAGAAAGCTTAAAACACTCATTTCAGGCTCCAGTTGGTAATAGCCAGTTTGTAATTTCTTACTAGCACCCATAGCCATCCCCGCTAGCTTGAAATATGCTTCGGAATTAATCAACTTCTTATTATACAAATCTAGGGCAAGCGCATCAATGGTCGCACCCTTCTGCAAATGATATATTTGTGAGTCCTCTAAAAGTATGTTTTTTGATGTCCAAATCCACACACCCAAGGTAAGAATAAGCGCAACCTTAATAAACCTAGAAAAAGTTTTATTTTTTTTTACTGAAAGCCAAGCGTCCTTTGACTGTTTCTTTTCTTCGAAGACTGATTTAATAGATTCAGTTTCACCATTACTAGAAAAACTCATATCACCAATTTTGGTGACTGATTGAATCCCCATTACACTATTAGAGACAAACACCTCATCAGATTCCATGAGTTTATCCACACTGAGGGGGCCAACATTGACTTGCAAACCGAGCTCACTTGCAATCTCAAGAATAATAGTACGGCGAGTTCCCTCGATACCACACTGATCAAGGCGTGGCGTGTTCAGTGTATTGGCATAAATAGAGTAAATATTGCCTTGAGTTACAGAAATGACATTTCCACCCTCATCCAGCATAATACCTTCATCGTGCTCTAAACCCTCTCTAGCAAGAACTTGCTCCAATCGGTTACAATGCTTAATGCCAGCAAGTTTTGGATTCTGCGCATAGCCACTATCACAAAAACCCAAAGTGAGATTCTTGCTATGAGGAGACTTAGGGCCTTCTGAAACAATGACTATTCTAACGGGCTTAATATCATCTGAATAACCATAACCCCTAAGTGACTCACCTCTGGACAAAATTATTTTGACAACACAGTTATTTAGGCGAGAAATGGACAGTGCTTTCCTAATATCACTCAGCCAAAAAGACTCATCAACTTGGGCAATGCCAAGCTTTTTACAGCCTTTATTTAATCGTGCTATGTGATAAGGCCAAAAGAGGATATTCTTACTTTCAACAACGCAAGTTTCAAACAAACCGTCACCAAATTGTGTGTTTCGGTTAAAGACAGTCGTCTTGGATCGCTTGGCGCCATTAATGAGAACGATTGGTGTCATACTAGTTGATGTTTTAACGGTTTTAACTCATTATAAACAAAGTACAACAGACCTTTAAACTACCGATAGCAGGTTTATAATACGAGGAATAATGGAGGAAGAAAAACACCGATGCATGAGGCACTTAGGAGGCTTGTAAATAACCTGCTCGAAAGTGGTAAAGATTTACTTCCTATTGTTATTGTTATCGCTTTTTTCCAAATCGCTGTTCTGCAGCGACCAATACCTGAATTTAGTTCTATTGTACTGGGCACCTTCTATATTCTAATTGGCCTAACACTGTTTATCTCTGGCCTTCGAACCGGTCTTTTCCCAGTGGGTGAAAATCTCGCTCATGCATTTGTTCAAAGAGGCTCACTACTGTGGCTTGTGATATTTGCTTTTGCGCTTGGTTTTGGCACAACGATCGCGGAGCCGGCACTTATTGCAATTGCTAATGAGGCAGCACAAGTTGCAGCAGTAGGCGGGATTATTTCACATGACCAATCTGCAGTTGATAGCTATGCTTCAACGCTTAGAATCACAGTGGCAATTGCGGTTGGTTTTTCAGTCGTTTTGGGTGTTTTTAGAATACTCAAAGGTTGGTCAATTCAATGGCTTATCATTGGTGGCTATTTACTGGTTTTACTGACAACACTGATAGCGCCTGAATGGATTATTGGCATTGCTTACGACTCTGGCGGCGTTACCACTTCAACCATAACTGTGCCTTTGGTGACAGCGTTAGGTGTTGGCTTGGCCAGTGGTATTCGAGGGCGTAACCCTCTTACCGATGGCTTCGGCATGATAGCCATTTGTTCATTATTGCCGATTATTGCGGTAATGATTTTCGGTGTTCTGTTATGAGTTTCATTAATCCATTCATTGGAATGTTTTGGGATATTACACCCATTATTGCAACGATATTTATTTTTCAACTGCTCATCCTTAAACAAAAAATACCTAATGTCGAAAAGGTGTTATTCGGATTATTGATGGTATGGGTTGGTTTAACATTTTTCATGTTAGGACTTGAAAAAGCATTATTTCCACTAGGAAGATTGATGGCTGAGCAGCTCACTTCTCTCGAATTTCTAGGCAAAGAAAAACTTTTCTGGTTCGACTATTACTGGGTTTATCTTTTTGCAGCATGCATTGGTTTCGCCACAACGATTGCAGAACCGTCATTACTGGCCGTTGCAATGAAAGCCCATCAAGTTTCCGGTGGCTCGGTAAAACCTTGGCCTTTGAGGATCGCAGTGGCGCTTGGTGTGGCGATAGGAATTTCGTTGGGTAGCTATCGAATCGTTGTCGGCGTACCTCTACATTACTTCATTCTTACAGGGTATCTGATTGTCATCATTCAAACTTATTTTGCGCCAAAACAAATTATTGCTTTGGCGTATGACACAGGTGGGGTTACAACCTCAACTGTTACCGTTCCTTTAGTTGCTGCACTCGGTCTTGGCCTTGCAAGCACCATTGAAGGACGAAACCCGCTGATAGACGGATTTGGGTTAATTGCTTTTGCAAGCCTGTTTGCGATTATGAGCGTTTTAGCTTATGTTCAACTTAAACACTTGATTAACAAGTGAGGAGGAAGTTATGCACTTTAAACTGATTATCGCTTTTGTGGACTGCAACAAAACCGATAAGATCTTAGTTGCAGCTCGTGATAAAGGCGCAACTGGATCAACCGTTATCTCACAAGCAAGAGGTGAAGGCTCTCATGATAAAAAGACTTTTTTGGGACTTCACTTCGAATCACCAAGAGATGTTCTTTTGATGCTTGTTGAAGAATACAACGCAAGGGAAATACTGGAAACCATAAACAAAGTTGGTGCTTTCGATAAAAAATCGCACGAAGGCATTGCTTTTCAAATTGATGTTGAAGATGCTGTTGGTGTCATGCATCAAGTTGATATACTTAATAGAACCCTAAAGGAGGAGTTATGAAAACCGACATACTGGTAAGAGACGTGATGTGGCCTCAAGTTGATGTTATTGATCGCAGAATGACTGTGCAAGACGCACTTAACACCATGCAGCATAAGAAAACCAAAATGCTGATTATCGACAAAGCCCATGAGTATGACGAATACGGCGTGGTGCTAATGGGTGACATTGCAGGAAAAGTTATCGCCAAGAACAAGGCTTTAGATCGCGTTAATGTCTATGAAATCATGAATAAGCCTGCAATTTCAGTGCATTCGAAAATGCATGTTCGTTATTGCGCGCGACTGCTAACACGATTTAATCTCTCTCGCTGTCCGGTTATTGATGATGGAGAAGTTGTGGGTGTTATCAGCCTGACAAGCATCGTCTTTAATAATAATGAATTAAAAGACTCTGACGAGACAAGCGACTGATGACCTGACCATCAAATAACTTGTATTGATACGCAGCATTTGCTACTCAACTCAACAAATAACACTTTTTGAAGATGGCTTAGGCGTCTTCACTTAAGGTCTAGATGTCTAGCTAGATCAGTAGCAGAGCTAAGTTTTATTAAGAATACGAACAGCAGTAATCAACAACCGATTTAACTTGCAATTTAAAAGAACTATTCGCTGGAACTTCAAAGGACTCACCACCGGTTATTGTTGTCCAATCATCTACATTAGGCAAAAGCACGTTCATCTCCCCTGCTTGGATTTCCATTAACTCGTGTTGATCGGTGCCGAATTCAAAATCCCCCGGCATCATGATGCCTAGAGTTTTATGAGTGCCGTCAGCAAACTTGACGACTCGACTGGTGACTTTACCGTCAAAGTATATATTCGCTTCTTTAACAATTTCTACGTTTTTAAAAGTTGACATATAACTCCTTATGTTTGGTTGATTACATATTGTGTTAAAAGTGGCACAGGTCTGCCAGTCGCACCTTTTTTCAAGCCACTATCCCAAGCTGTGCCAGCGATGTCTAAATGCGCCCAGCGGTAATCTTTGGTAAAGCGAGATAAGAAACAAGCTGCGGTTACTGTGCCCGCCTCTCGCCCGCCGATATTGGCCATATCGGCAAAGTTCGACTTTAGTAGCTCATCGTACTCATCATCCAAAGGCAGTTGCCAAACTGTATCCAAAGCGGTATTACCTGCTTCTTTCAAATCATCAGCTAAGGCCTGATCATTTGACATAACACCAGAATGGTGTTTGCCCAGCGCAATGATAACTGCACCCGTAAGAGTTGCAACGTCAATCACCACGCTTGGGTTGAATTTCTCGCAGTAAGTCAATGCATCACACAGAATCAATCGCCCTTCGGCATCGGTGTTGAGTATTTCAATGGTTTGACCCGACATACTTTTGACCACATCGCCCGGCTTAGAAGCATTATGTGCTGGCATATTCTCAACCGTTGGCACAACAACCGTGAGATTAATAGGTAGCTCCATTTCAGCGACAGCGCGCATTGTGCCCAAAACTGAAGCAGCACCACACATGTCGTATTTCATTTCATCCATACCAGCGCCCGCTTTTAATGAAATACCACCACTATCAAAAGTAACGCCCTTACCCACCAAGACAATTGGCTGGTCATCGCCTGCATTTTTATAGCTAAGACTAATCAACTTGCTAGGCTCTGAGGAGCCTTTACCAACCGAAAGTAAGGAATTCATACCCAAGCCCTCCATGCCATCCTCATCTAAAATCTCACACTCAAGGCCGTAGTTTTTGGCTAGCGATTGGGCTGTTTCTGCCAAATAACTTGGTGTGCAAATATTAGGCGGCATATCACCCAACTCGCGAGTCAACGCCATACCGTTGGCAATGGCCAAACCTTGGTTTAGTGCGGTATTGTCTTTTAAGGCTGAATACACACTGACAGACGCCAATGTATTGTTATTTTCTTTTTCAATGCCGTGTTTATCAACTTGGTAACTTGCATTTTGTAGCACTCGAGCAGTTATCTGCTGAACCCACAACTCATCTTTGCCGTCAACATCAATACTGGGCAACATAACATTTATTACCTTTGCCGTCTCAAGAGCAGATGCTAGGGATAACATTGATTTAACATAGTTTTTGCCACTAAGAGGTAATTCACCCACACCAACCACTATCAGCCTTGATGTTTTATAACTCTTAACTCGACTCAGCACCAAAGTGTTGGCCACTTTTGAATCAAAATTATTTAAAGTCAGAAGATCTTGAAGATCGGTATTTTGCTGCACTTGGTCTTTGAAGACAAAAACCACAGCGCAGTCGCCAGAATATAGGTCTATGGCCTGGTGAGTTACTGAGAATTCCATACTGTATTTTTGGTAAATTATAATCACGGTATTCTACCAAAAAAAATGCTAAAATTTAGCTCTTTAATCGCTCTTATTCACCATGTTTAAATCACTTTTTCTGATTGTTGCACTACTTTCAAACAGTGCTTTTGCTGATAAAAATAAGGTAATCGATCGCCTACAGCCTTACTTTCCAAATTTAACCGTTGACCACATCAATACTTCTCAACTGGACGGCTTCTATGAGGTATTAGTACAAGAGCCTAAATTTGATGTCCTTTTTATCTCAGAAAATGGACGCTACATAATACAGGGGAGTATTACGGATTTAGACGACATGACCAGCATTTCTCACAAGCGAATCAATACTTTAAAAAAACAAATAATTGAAAGAATTCCTGAGGCGGATAAGATTGTTTTTAAAGCAGACAATGAACAATATATCATTCATGTTTTTACCGATGTTGATTGTCCCTACTGTGCGAGACTGCACGCCAATATGGCTGAAATGAATGCACTCGGTATTACGGTGAAGTACCTAGCCTCACCACTTGCGCAACTACATCCTGCAGCGCAAGCAACAATGGAGAAAATTTGGTGTGCTGAAGATAGAAAAAAGGCGATTCACGACTATAAAACCAGACGCATCATCCCAAACAGTGAAAAATGTACCAACCCTGTGGCGGAACAATTGGCTCTTTCAGTGAAGTTGGGCGTCACTGGTACACCATCTATCTTTTTTGAAAATGGCAGCAATCTTCCCGGCTATCAAGCGCCAGAAGACCTTCTACAAAGCATAACACAAGCACTTGCGCAGTGAGACCTTTGCATCATTATGCAAAAGTCTCACAATCAGACAAATTCCAGAGTTATTGCACTTCAGGCAATTTGCTCGGTAGTACTTAGTAAGCAATCTCTTGCTGATGTTAAATTTCCGCTAGACACGCTAGATTTGCCTTTTGCCAAATCACTTGTTTTTGGCACACTGAGGTTTTATCATCATCTCAATGATGTCATCACACCTCGCATTAACAAACCCTTAGAAAAGAAAAACTTAGATCTACACTGCCTGCTTTTATTAGGCGCTTATCAATTACTGCACTCAAGCACACCAACCCATGCGGCGATAAACGAAACGGTAGCAGTCGCTGATAGCATTAACAAGAGCTGGGCAAAAGGCTTTATTAATGCCATTCTCAGAGGCGTTGATCGAGAGCGTGAAAAAATATTGGGGGAAGAGCACTTTTCCCACCCTTCTTGGTTGAACAAAAAACTCAAAAAAGATTATCCAGAGCACTATCAAAACATCTTAAGAGAGAATAACAAGCAAGCGCCGATGACACTTCGCATTCACCCATCAATGAAGCGTGAAGACTATCAACAGCACTTAAAAAACTCTGGCATTGTCAGTAATCTCTGTCCTATTGCCAAACAAGCACTTATCTTAAAAGAAGCTGTCAATGTATCTCAATTGCCTGGTTTTTCCGAAGGGTCTTGCTATGTGCAAGATGCCTCAGCGCAACTAGCAGCACAAATCTTAAAGCCAGAGAGTGGTGAAATCATACTGGATGCATGTTGCGCTCCAGGGGGGAAAACTACACATTTAGCAGAACTGTGCACTGATGCCCAGATTGTAGCTATTGATAGTGATCAAAATCGACTAACAAGAGTTGATGAAAATATTGAACGCTCTCAATTAAAAAACATCAAAGTCATGCAAGGTGATGCGAACGCTAAAGACTGGTGGGATAGACAACTGTTTGACAAAATTCTGCTGGACGCACCTTGCTCAGCGACCGGCGTTATCCGCAGACACCCAGATATTAAGCTGCTTAGAAAGCCCCGAGATATTGCTCGACTGTGCGAAATTCAAGCAATGATTCTAGACAATCTTTGGGTGTGTTTAAAGCCAGGAGGCACTCTACTCTACGCCACATGCTCGGTACTTAAGAATGAGAACGAGAGGCAAATAATCAACTTTTTGGAGCGCACAAACGACGCCAAACACGAAGTGATTAATCTTGATTGGGGTATGGGTGAAATCGGCAAACAGCAATTGCCAAGCCGTGAGTTTGACGGCTTTTATTACGCCAAACTCACTAAGTTAAAATAAGTGTAACTAGCTTTTCTCTTTTTCAAGTGCTATATCCAGCACTTGATCAATCCACTTGACACGGATGATTTCGAGATTGCCTTTAATTTTGTCAGGCACCTCAGAAAGCTCTCTTTCATTATCATCTGGAATGATAACTGTTTTAATGCCACCACGAAGAGCCGCCAGCAGTTTTTCCTTCAGTCCACCAATCGGTGTGATTTCCCCTCTTAAGGTAATTTCACCCGTCATCGCCACATCGGCTTTAACTTTTCTACCCGTTAAAACAGAGACCAATGCTGTGCACATTGCAGCACCCGCACTTGGGCCATCTTTGGGCGTTGCACCATCGGGCACGTGAATATGAATATCGAGCTTTTCGTGAAAATCAGAAGCAATATTAAATGCGGCTGCGCGCGTTCTTGTGACCGACATCGCCGCCTGAATTGACTCCTGCATCACATCGCCCAATTGCCCTGTATATTTAAGCTTGCCTTTGCCCTTATAGGTTGCTGCTTCGATTGTTAACAGATCACCACCCACAGATGTCCACGCCAATCCTGTGACTTCACCCACTTGGTTATGCTCTTCAGCCAAGCCAAAGCGGAAAATTTTCATGCCCAAGAATTTCGGTAGACTTTTTGAGTTAATAATCGCACGTCCCTTACGCTTTTTTATGGTGAATTCTTTCACCACCTTACGACAAATACTGCCAATTTCACGATCTAAGTTACGAACGCCGGCTTCTCGAGTGTAATAACGAATAATGTCTAGGATTGCAGAATCCTTAAACGAAATTTCACTGATCTTAACACCATTATTTTTCATCTGTTTAGCAATCAAATGGCGCTTGGCAATTTGTAATTTTTCATCTTCGGTATAACCCGAAAGTTGAATAATCTCCATACGATCCAAAAGCGCTTGAGGCAAATCAAGTGTATTAGCAGTTGCGACAAACATCACTTGCGAAAGGTCGTAATCCACTTCTAAATAATGGTCGTTGAAAGTATGATTTTGTTCAGGATCTAGCACTTCGAGCATTGCTGAAGCCGGATCTCCCCTAAAGTCGGATGCCATTTTATCGATCTCATCCAACAAAAATAGAGGGTTTTTCACCTGTATTTTTTGCATTTTTTGCACAATTGAGCCAGGCATCGCGCCAATATAAGTTCTTCGATGACCACGAATCTCAGCCTCATCTCTAATGCCACCTAGGGCCATGCGAACATATTTTCGATTGACCGCCTTGGCGATAGATTCTCCCAAAGAGGTTTTACCCACGCCTGGAGGACCGACTAAACAAAGAATGTTGGCTTTGTTGTGGGTCACTCTTGTTTGCACCGCTAAATGTTCTAAGATGCGCTCCTTAACTTTGTTTAAACCATAGTGGTCACCATCAAGGATTTTCTGTGCTTTATTAAGGTCTTGATTAATGCGTGTTTTTTTGCTCCAAGGCACTGTGCAAAGATTTTCAATATACGTTCTGATAATGGATGCATCAGAAGATTGCGATGACATGCGCTGCAATTTATTTAATTCGCCCTGCGCCTTGGTTTTCGCCTCTTTTGGCATTTTGGCTTTGTTAATACTCAGCTGTAATTCCTCAAGTTCAGTCTCATCATCAAGCGTGCCTAATTCTTTTTGAATGGACTTCATTTGTTCGTTCAAATAATAGTCTCTTTGGTTAGACTCCATTTGTTTGCGAACTCGAGATTGAATTTTCTGCTCAGCACCTAGAACATCGAGCTCACCTTCCAAAATTTCTAAGATTTTTTCCAGCCTATCTTTAGCAAGCGTGCCTTCCAGTAGCGTTTGTTTTTCTTCAACTTTTAAATTCAGATTGGCGATGATGACATCACTAAAACGCTCAGCATCGGTAATTTCTTTAAGAACTTTGTAGACTTCTTCAGGGATTTTCTTACTGAGTTTAATATAGTTTTCACATTTCTCAAGAGCGAGTCGCATCATCGCTTTGACTTCGGTATCGTCTTCAATAGCCAAACTGCAATCACTCAAAAGAACCTCAGTATGCTCATCGACTAGGATAAATTCTTCAATTTTTGCTCGCTTAACACCCTCAACCAACACCTTGATAGTGCCGTCCGGTAGCTTCAATAATTGCAAAATAGTTGCCAGTGTGCCAACGGTATGAAGATCTTCATTGCTCGGCTCTTCAATTGACTCATCTTTTTGGGTAACTAGGAAAACATGCTTGTCCGACTCCATCGCTTGGGTGATCGCATTAACAGATGACTTTCTGCCGATGAAAAGGGGAATAACGGTATGCGGAAAAACAACAACATCTCTCAGTGGCAACAAGGGTACTGATTGCTGTTCTAAATCAATTGACTTTGTGGTGTCTTCTGTTCCCATAATAATGAAACGCCTTGCTTATCTAATAATCTCTTTAGATAGTGTCGCGTAACGTTAATTTCAAGTAGCCATTGCCCAAATTCATTCATTTTTTCTTTATGAATAAAACCAACATTATGTATTTCACTGCGAATATAGGCTGACTGAACCTCCAACTGAATGCTTGCATGAGTCATCATACCACTTAGACGCTGGGCTAACGCTTGATAAAGCAATTCAACACCCTCGCCAGTATGTGCTGAGAGCCATACTCTTTGAGCATTCCCTTCATGGTCGGTATCAATTCTGGGTTCAAAACCCTCAATGGCGTCAATCTTATTCATGACAATAATGCTTGGTATTTTATCGGCATCAATTTGCTTAATAATGTCTTCTACTTGCTCAATCTTATCGCAATTATGTTCGTCTGCAGCATCGACTACATGAAGAAGCACATTGGCTTGGCTGGTTTCTTCAAGAGTAGATTTAAAAGCAGCAACCAAATCATGCGGTAGATCTTGAATAAAACCAACCGTATCCGCAATTACTGCTTCACCTGAGGCCGGCAGAATAACTCTACGAATGGTTGAGTCCAGTGTGGCAAATAGCTTGTCATCAGCATAAACCTCTGCCTTGGTGAGCTGATTGAATAAAGTGGATTTTCCGGCGTTTGTATAGCCCGCAAGAGCAATCATTGGTAAGTCATTTTTCGTTCTTGACTTACGACCTAATTCACGCTGCTTATCGACTTTTTCAAGTCGTTTGTTAAGATATTTGATACGCTGCCCAATGAGTCGCCTATCCGTCTCTAATTGCGTTTCACCAGGACCACGAAGACCGATACCACCTTTTTGCCTTTCAAGGTGAGTCCAACCTCTAACAAGACGAGTGGATAGGTGTCTTAATTGTGCTAATTCCACTTGTAACTTACCTTCGAATGAGCGTGCCCTGAGGGAGAATATATCCAAAATAAGGCCTGTTCTATCCATCACTTGGCACTGCAAAGATTTTTCTAAATTTCGTTCTTGTGAAGGGGAGAGCTCGGGTGAGAAAATCACTAAATCAATTTCATTATCGCTGACAAGTTCGCTCAACTCTTCGACCTTACCCCTGCCGATAAAAAATTTCGCCGAAGCAAAGCTGCGCTTAACGTTCAAAGCCTGAATAATATTAAGACCGGAGGAGGCTGCGAGTTGCCCAAATTCTTCAACGCCGTTGGCGATGTGTCTGTTACTGCTCAGTTCAATATAAACAAGTATTGTTCGCTCGCCCAGACCAACTGCATCCTTTTGCCGATCGAATAACGCCGTCGCCATTAATGTCTAAGTAAAAGAAAGGAGGGAAGTTTGATAATCAACTGGCCTTACGCTCAGTGTCAGATTGTTGCTCACTCATATGCAAAACAACAGGTTGTTTTTTACCTTCAACCACGGCCTTGTCAATAATGACTTCTTTCGTGCTTGGCATTGACGGCATTTCGTACATCGTATCTAACAACAAATCTTCTAAAATTGCACGCAAACCTCTGGCGCCAGTCTTTCTCTTTATTGCAAGCTTTGCAATTGCCGAAAGCGCTGCCTTTCTGAAAGTCAGTTTCACTCCTTCCATCGCAAACACTTCTTGGAATTGCTTAATAACAGAATTTTTTGGCTTGGTGAGAATTTCAATCAAAGCATCTTCATCCAGCTCACTAAGCGAAGTATGCACCGCCAAACGACCTACTAATTCTGGAATCAAACCAAACTTGATTAAATCATCTGGTTCCAAAAGGGAAAAAAGCTCTGTTAATGTTTTTTTACTTTTCTCGTCTTGCACGTCGGCTGAAAAGCCAATGCCGGTTGCTTTTTCAACGCGACGGTCAATCACTTTTTCAAGACCGTCAAAAGCGCCGCCACAAATAAATAGGATTTTTGAAGTGTCAACATCAATGGTTTCTTGATTCGGATGCTTTCTGCCGCCTTGTGGTGGTACAGAAGCAATCGTACCCTCAATTAACTTTAACATCGCTTGTTGCACACCCTCGCCAGATACATCACGTGTAATCGATGGCGAATCTGAACGACGAGAGATTTTATCGATTTCATCGATAAAAATAATACCTTGCTCGGCTCTAGCAGGATCAAAGTCGCATTTTGCCAACAAGCTTTTAATGACGTTTTCCACATCATCGCCCACATAACCTGCCTCTGTCAAGGTGGTCGCATCGGCAACCGTAAATGGCACGTCAAGAAAGCGCGCTAAAGTTTGCGCCAATAGTGTCTTACCACTACCGGTTGGACCAATTAATAGGATATTAGACTTATCCAACTCGACTTCATTTGAAATGTAGTCAGTCTTTAGGCGCTTGTAGTGGTTATAAACCGCAACAGACAACACTTTTTTCGCATGGGTTTGACTGATTACATACTCATTCAAAAAGCCAAAAAGTTGTTTTGGTGTGTAATTCCAATCGTGATGATCTGTCTCTTCTTCTTCGAGTGTTTGCTCTTGAATAAGCTCATAGCACGACTCAATGCATTCATCACAAATATAGACACCAGGACCCGCAATGAGACGACTGACTTCGTCTTTGTGCTTAGAGCAAAATGAGCAATGTAAATCTTGTGTGTTTTGTGACATGGTAGAGACCTTTACATGAGTTTTGTAAGCTTAGCGCTTAGTCAGTACTTTGTCAATCAAACCGTATTTTGCCGACTCGCTTGCCGACATAAAGTTATCTCTATCGGTATCTTTTTGAATGGTCTTTAAGCTTTGTCCAGTATGGTTTTTAAGGATGTTGTTTAACTTATCTCTAACCTTTAATATCTCTTGGGCATGGATATCGATATCACTTGCTTGGCCAGAAAAACCACCCAAAGGCTGGTGAATCATACAACGTGAATGTGGCAGAGCAAAGCGCTTGTGCTTGGCACCTGCACTAAGGAGCAATGCGCCCATACTTGCCGCTTGACCAATACAAAGTGTTGAAACATCCGGCTTAATGAATTGCATGGTGTCGTAAATCGCCAAACCGGCAGAAACCGAGCCCCCAGGCGAATTAATGTATAAATGAATGTCTTTATCTGGATTTTCAGATTCTAAAAACAATAACTGTGCGACAATGACATTAGCGCTGTAATCTTCAACAGGGCCCACCAAAAAAACAACGCGCTCTTTAAGTAATCTTGAATAAATATCATAAGCTCTCTCACCTCGACCAGAGCTCTCGATCACCATTGGAATTTGATGTAAGTTTTGGATAGACATATTTTATTGCTGTTTTGCCATAATTTCTAAGAAATCTTTCTTGGTCAAGTTGATCTTTGCTTTCTCAGAGATTAAAGTAACAACCATCTCCTCTTTAACAACAGACTCAATACCTGAAATTCTTTGTGGATCCGCGTTATACCAGTCAAGCATCTGCTGTGCATTTTCACCATATGAGCTTGCCATAAGTTGAAGTTTAGCATTAACCAATTCTTTGTCGGGCATAATTTCGTTATCATCGGCAATTTTATTCACCAATAGACCTAATTTCACACGACGCACTGCCTCTTCTTGAAATAGGCCTTCAGGTAAATTACTCTTAGCAGGAATACCTTGCTGCTCCATTCTGCTTGCCATATCGCTTTGAAGTTTATTCGCCTCTTCATCAACACTGCCTTGCGGCACGTCAAACTCATTTGCGTCAAGAAGTGCCGTGAACACGACGTCTTTATTTTTCTGCATTAGACGTGAGTCAAGCTCTGTTTTCATTTGTGTTAGCATTCGAGTCTTCATGGCATCGAAATCTTTCTCGCCAAAATGCTTGGCCAAAGAGTCGTCAAGCTTCACCTCTTTGGGCGAGCCAACTTCGTTTACTTTGACTTTAAATACCGCCGCCTTTCCAGATAACTCCTCTACTGAATACTTTTGTGGGAAAGTCGCACTAACCTCAAGTTCTTTACCAGCTACTACATCTATTAAACCAGACTCAAAACCGTTAATCATCGTACCTCGACCCAAGATAATCTCAAAGCCTTCTGCTGCACCACCTTCAAAAGCCTCGCCATCAACCATTCCTTCAAAGTCAATAATCAAGCGATCGCCTGTTTTTGATTTTCTTTTAACAGATTTATATTCTGTTGCACTATCTTGTAATTCTTGTAGCGCTCTTGCTTCGTCTTCGTCAGATACTTCTGCACCAATTTGGTTAATTGTTAAATCCGACAAAGGCGCGACATTTATTTCAGGAAAAACTTCAAATTCTAATGTATAGCTAAAGGTTTTCTTATCGTCTAAATCAACTTTTGTCAGTGCAGGTTGTGCTGCAGGCATAACCTCAGCATCTTTCAAAGCATTTTCTAAAGAATCACTAACCATTTCATTGGTAGCATCTGAATTTGCATTAGCACCAAAACGTTGGCGTAGGATTGCAACTGGCACCTTACCTTTTCTGAAACCGTCAATTTTGGCATTCTTACTAAGATTATTGATAATTTTGTCTTTTTTCTCGTTAAAAGAATCAATTGGTAATTCAACCGTAAGAGATCTTTTTAGGCCCTCTAATGTGTTTAATGAAGTCTTCATGTATTGCGTCCGTTACTAGCTTTAAAAAACAAAAGATTATACATGATTTTAGTTGTCAATAAAAAAGGCAGTTGATACTGCCTTTTATTACTGAGTGACGCTTGAGAGCGTCAAATGATTTCTGTTAATGCAGTCCAGCAATGTACTGTGCTAGAGCATCGATTTCGATCGTTGTTAAGCCCTTGGCAACACTTCTCATCATGCCTTCGTAGTCGTTTGTTCTTTCAGGCTCGCTTTCACCTGTCTGTTGGTTAAACGCAAATTGACGGAACGCTATTAACTGCTTTGCTGTGTAGTCAGCATGTTGAGCTGAAATTGCAGGAAATTTTGCACTTGGAACGCCCTTACCTTTAGGACCATGACAAGCGATACAAGCCGTTGTACCAGTGTCTTTCTTGCCGCCAAGGTAAATTTTACGAGCCAATTCGATTGTTTTTGCATCCGCTTTAGCAGTATTTTCAGTAATTGTTTGCGAGGCAAAATAAGCAGCCAAATTCATCATATCCTCTTCACTAAGAGAAGCAACAACGCCAGCCATAGCACCGTCTTGACGAGCGCCATATTTAAAATCTTTAAGTTGTTTAAACAAATAACCTTCGCCTTGACCGGCCAATTTAGGAAAGTTAGACAGCACGCTATTACCATCAGCACCGTGACAACCAGCACACATCGCTGATAAATCTTTTCCGGCCTCAACATTGCCTTCAGCAAGGGTGAAAGAAGAAAAAGTTGTCAACACAAGTGACAGTATAAGAATGGTTTTTTTCATTGTAACTCTCCAAAAAAATCTCTGAATTATACGCGATTGTCCAAGCTTACTGACAGGTGTTGACCGAGGGTTTAAGAGAGCCTTAGGGTGACTCTTTTGAAGCCAAGTACTCAGCAATAACTCGCTCAAAGCCTTCAGCCATTGGAGCCATTGCATTCATCATCGGGCTAACACGCTCGCCCGACTGAAAATATTCCAATTGCTGCACAATCCAATCCGCATTTCTACCAGCCAATACTGGATATCTTTCATCGGTTGAGTATCCAGCTTGACCATGACAACCCCAACAGCCAAGCGCTTCAAACATAACCTCACCCTCGCTAACACCCTCTTCAGAAAATGAATTGAGTGAGAATAGCACCACAATGCCAGTTAATAGAACCAGTGATAATTTTTTATTCATGTTTGCTCAACCAGACGCTCGGAAAAATGTTATCTAAAGTTCTATTTTAGCTCATTGGAATGCAAGTCGAGTCTTTATCGCCCCTTCCACTGAGGTGTACGCTTTTCACTAAAAGCAAGCGGACCCTCGCCAGCATCTTCAGACCTTAACATTTGTTGATACACTCCTATCTTGCCCGAGCGCATTAATTTGTATCCGTCTTCTATCTTTAAGTCCTCGGTTTCCCTAATAACTGCCTTTATAGATGCCAGCGCAAGTGGTGCAGATTGTGTGATTTCATGTGCCCACTCAATTGCCTCAGATTTTAAATCCTGAAGTGAAGTACGCTTATTAACCAAACCGTATTGCATTGCCTCGTCAAGACCCATCCGTCTACCCGTCATCAGAAGGTCCATGGCAATGGCTTTGGGTAGTCGCCTTGGTAATCTTAAAACACCACCGCTATCAGGAATAATGCCTAGGGTTGCTTCGGGCACAAAAAATGCTGCATTATCCGATGCAATAATAAGATCGGCCGCAAGGGCCAACTCAAAGCCACCACCTACAGCCATGCCGTTTACGGCAGCAATAACAGGCTTGTCTAAATCCCAAAGCTCAGTAAGTCCTGCAAAACCACCAGGACCGAAATCAGCATCAACCGCTTCACCTTCTGCCGCGGCTTTCAAATCCCAGCCCGCTGAGAAAAATCGCTCGCCAGCACCCATAATAACTGCCACCCTCAGACTGGGGTTGTCTCTAAAAGCTATAAATGCATCGCCCAA
>CAJXHL010000042.1 GCA_913054335.1 uncultured Gammaproteobacteria bacterium
TCACTTGTGCTTGAATGGCTGCTCTGTCAGTACCACCTGCAGCTTGTGAAGCAAGGATGATTAAAGCCATTGCGTCATAAGATTCAGCAGAGAATACACCAGTACCATCAACACCGCCAGCCTCAGCTACTGCTTGCCAGTTAGCACCAAGAATAGCATTTGGAGAAGGCATAGTACCCCACGAGCCATCTGCAACCGCGCCTGAAGTTACTGAGCTAATCATACCGTCACCAAAGACGTAATTATCAAATGCACCAGTATCTTCTGATGCAGAAATGATTCCTCTACCACCAGTATCAGCATAACCCAATACAGCTAAAGTAGACGAGCCACCTGCAGATAATGCAGCAACATCAGCAGAGTAGTCAGCCTTATCGTCATCATGTCCTGCCAAAACAGTAACTGTTCCACCCAAAGCTTCATAAGCAGTTACAAATGCATCAGCCAAACCTTTTCCATAGTCACTGTTTGAATGCGTAACAGCCATATCAGTTTGTCCTCTTGAGATAGCAATACTTGCAAGTACTGGACCTTGCCTAGCATCTGAAGGCGCTGTTCTAAAGAACCAGCCACCGTCTTCTAGGGTAGTTAAAGCAGGTGAAGTAGCTGATGGTGAAATTGCAACGATACCATTAGGTACTAGCACATTGGTTATCACTGCACCAGTATTACCTGAGCAGTTAGGGCCCATAATAGCCATAACATTATCATCATTTACCATTTTTTCAGCCTGTGCAATTGCAACAGCTGGATCAATACACACTGAATCTCCCTGAACAACATTAATTGTTCCATAAAGGTATTTCCCAGAAGCATTCGCTTCTGTTACAGCAAGATTTGCACCACCAGTCATAGGTCCTATCATAGATTCGAGTGGCCCTGTAAATCCTTGAAGCTCACCGACATTGACAGTAGCACCAAAAGATGCAGTTGCCATCGTAGCTGACAATACAAAGCCAGCCGTTGTTTTAAGATAATTTCTCATTTTCTCTCCTTAGTTAAAAAAAAAATTTCTTCCGCCTACAAACATCTCCTCAGAAGAAACACTGAACAATGATAATCGTTTCTTTAGGTTGCGTGTAGACAAAATTAGCAATTAATAGAAGAAATCCTGCATATTGAATAGATAAAAGACAGTTCTATTCTCTAAACAGGATTATTTATAGGTCGTTCTGGTTTGGGCGAAAAACTACAATTCTTTATTTTTCTCTGGAAGAATCCCACCAGGAGAAAATCTCATTATCAAGAGCATTATGCTACCCATAAAGATAAGTCTAAGATAGTGAACTCGATCTTCTATAAACTCTAATGATGTATTTCCTTCTTGAATATAATTACCAAGCATTTCGACCGCCCAAAGACCCATTGGACCAGACTGAATCCAAATAAACCACATAATAAAAGCACCAATGACTGAACCCAAGTTATTACCAGAACCACCAACAATAACCATCACCCAAATTAAAAAGGTGAACCTCAAGGGTTGGTAGGATGTAGGTATAAATATTCCGTCGTAGGTTACTAATAAAGCACCGGCCACGCCCACAATCGCAGAGCCAATAACAAAAATTTGTAGATGTTGACGGGTAATATTTTTACCCATTGCAGCGGCAGATACTTCATTGTCTCTAATGGCTCTTACCTTTCTGCCCCACGGTGCATTTAAAGCAAGATTGGAAAGCACAATTAAAGCCACTAAAATAAAAACAAATAAACCCGTATAACATAGCTTAACAAAAACGACTGATGTCCCTTTAACATAATCACTTAGCATAGCAATTTGCTCTGATTGAGCCAGTAATTCTAGGTCTGATCTATGAATCCAGGCAACAGTATTTTGCAGCCATTCAGACTTTTGCATGTCAACTTCGTAAGGAACAGGTCTAGGAAGCCCAAAAACATTTTTAAGGCCACGAACAAACCAGTCTTCATTTTTGATTACATAGAGGATTATTTCTGAAATACCTAAAGTTGCAATCGCTAAGTAATCAGCTCTTAAGCCTAAGGTTATTTTACCAATCGACCAAGCGGCGCCAGCAGCAACTAAACCGCCAACTATCCAAGAGAACATTATAGGAAGACCAAGGCCACCTAAGTAGCCTGTAATTGCAGGATCTACCTTTTCAATAACACGAGCAGCATCAGAAAAATAATAACGAGTGATTAGGTAACCAATAACGACAATCGCAGCTATTAACCATTTGTTATAGCCTTTTTTATTAAGCAAAACGCCTGTTGCAACAGTTAACACTCCTAATGCCAAAGCAACCAACATTTGAAGTCCGCCAGCCTCAATTGCTTCAGTAACAGGTTGTTGTGAAATCAGAACCACACTAACACCACCGAGTGCAGCAAAACCCATAATACCGACATTAAATAGCCCTGCATAACCCCATTGGATGTTGACTCCTAGGGCCATAATAGCTGAAATCAAGGATAAATTAATAATGCCGAGCACTAATGCCCATGACTGATTTAAACCAACAAATAGAAGCACTAACCCCATTACAGCAAAACTAATAATTACCCTATAAGACTGCCAAACATTATTTAAATTACTCATCGACTATCACCTTGCCTTTAAATAATCCTGTAGGCTTTATTAAAAGAACAATAACCAAAATTACAAAGGATATTGCATATTTATACTCAGTACCAATCAGCTGCACTAAAGAACTAGGATGCATTGATAGTGGTAACAAGTATATTAAAAACTTCTTATAGGCATAAGTAAGCAGTGCCTCGGAAAATGCGATCAAAAATGCTCCCGCAATTGCCCCTATTGGAGACCCAATACCACCTACAATAACGGATGCAAATATCGGTAAAAGCAATAAATGATATTGTTGAGGTGCAAAACCTTTGTCTAGCCCATAAAGTGCACCAGCAATCGTAGTAAGGCCTGCAACCAATAACCAAGTTATTTGAACCACCCTATCCGGATTAATTCCAGACAAAAGAGCTAACTCTTTATTATCTGAAAAAGCCCTCATGGCTTTACCAGTTTTAGTTTTTTGTAAAAAATAAAATAGAAAGGCGACTAACAATACAGCGATAGTAATCGTTAAAAATTGAGATGTTTTCAGCGCGATTCCCTGTTCAAGACCAGTGAATGCCTTAAACTCTCTTACACTAAAAATAAATCTCTCGCCATCTTCAAATCTTTGCGCACTAGCGCCTAATACAAACCTAACTATGCCACCAGTAATAAACATAACGCCTATTGATGACATGACAATAGTGATTGATTTGGCTTTTATTTTTCGATAGTGTCGATAGATCAATCTATCCATTGTAAGTAAATAGACTGCCATTCCTATTATGGCGACAGGAATTACTATGAGAGCAGTAGGGATACCAGTAATTGTCCACCCCCTGCCAATCATATAACCACTTAGCAATATAACAAGCATCGTGCCAAAAGCCATACTATCGCCTTGGGCAAAATTGGAAAATCTCAAAACCGAGTAAACCAAAGTTACGGCTAAAGCGCCTAACGCAAGTTGTGAACCATACGCAATCGCTGGCAAAATAACAAAATTAGTTAGTAGTGCAAATGCATTAACAATATCTACAGATTCTGAAACCACACTAACCCCCTAAAAATTTCTTTCTAACTTCTGGGTTAGCAATAAGCTCTTTACCCGTGCCAATATGCTCGTTCCTACCAGAAACCAAAACAAAACCCTTGTCGGCAATATTAAGCGCTTGTTGTGCGTTTTGCTCAACCATTAATACCGCCCTGCCTGAGTTTTTTAGATCCAAAATATTGGAAAATATCTCATCCATTACAATTGGTGACACACCTGCAGTTGGCTCATCTAATAGCATCACTGTAGGGCGGGTCATCATTGCACGCCCAAAAGCAACTTGTTGTCTTTGTCCACCAGAAAGCTCACCTGCATTTTGTTTGCGCTTTTCATAAAGAATTGGGAATAAGTCATAAACTTCTTGGATTGTATGTGTAATATCGTCGTTTCTCAGAAAGCCGCCCATTTCAAGGTTTTCTTGAACCGTCATCGAAGTAAAAACATTTTTTGTTTGAGGCACAAAAGCCAAGCCAAGACTGATTCGCTCTTGAGTTGAAAGATGAGTAATGTCTTGACCATCAAATATGACTGAACCAGAACTGGCCTCTAACATACCCAAAAGCACTTTCATCGCGGTAGACTTGCCGGCGCCATTCGGGCCTACAATTACTGCCAATTCACCTTTTTCAACTTCTACCGAACACTCGTGCAAAATTGGCACAGTACCGTAGGCTGCCACCAAACTGTTTCCTTCTAAATATGCCATTACGCTGATTCCTTTGTTTTGATTCCTTGACCCAAATAGGCATCGATAACAGCATGAGAGCTTTTAATCTCATCGGGTGTACCTATTGTCAGGATTTGACCCTCTGCCAAAACCACAACTGGATTACACAACCTTGAGATAAAATCCATGTCATGCTCAATCATACAAAATGTATAACCCCTTTCTTCATTTAAACGAAGAATTGCATCACCAATTTGTCTCAATAAAGTTCGGTTAACACCGGCACCAACCTCGTCTAATAATACAACTTTGGCATCAACCATCATCGTACGCGCCAATTCTAGCAATTTTTTCTGACCACCCGAAAGGTTTCCCGCACGTTCATTCTTTAAATGACTGATACCTAAAAAATCAATTACCTCTTCGGCTTGCTCTTGCAGGGCTTTCTCTTCTTCTTGAATTTCTTTGCGCTTTAACCAAGTGTTAATTAAGCTCTCGCCCAACTGACCCGCTGGCACCATCATCAAGTTTTCTAAAACGCTGAGTGTTGGAAATTCGTGGGCAATTTGAAAAGTTCTAAGCACACCTTTGTGAAACAACTGATGTGACAGTAAATCTGTTACATCCTCACCGTCAAGGATAATTTCGCCTGCAGTCGGTTGATAAAGACCAGCAATAAGATTAAACAAAGTTGTTTTCCCGGCGCCATTAGGGCCGACCAAACCAGTGATCGAGCCGCGTTCGATGTGCAAATCAACATCATCAACCGCTCTAATCCCCCCAAAATGCTTGGATAGGTTTTTGACTGTAATCATTTGATTGTAGAGAAGCGGCTCTCCCACTTCTTTTTTAACTATGAAGCAATGAATTATGCCGTAATAAATATAATCGTTCAATCAAATTTGCAGTAATTAGTCAAATTTGCAGGATAAACTGCATAATAGAGATGTATTTTGCAGTTTTTAAAAAAATATGGACCTAATTTGCAGTTATTACCTGACTATTTTTTCCGTTTTTTTGATGGCCACAAAAAACCAGAATCTTTTATAGATGTCAGATAGAGCTCTATACATATTGTCCCGCAGCCCAGCCGGAAGACCAAGCCCACTGAAAATTATAGCCGCCCAGCCAGCCCGTTACATCAACCGTTTCACCTATAAAATACAAGCCTGTTTGTTTTGTTGATTCCATTGTTTTTGAAGACAATCCATTCACATCAACACCTCCGGTGCATACTTCGGCAGTGCGCATACCCTCAGTACCGCTAGGCTGTAAATGCCAATGGTTAAGCGAATTACCGAGTTGTTTTAAGTCGCGCTGTTTTATTTCACCTAAAGTCAATTCAGCAAGCTCGAATGCTAATAATGTGTTTGCCAGCCTTTCAGCAAATCTTCTTGGCAATAGCTCAGTCAAAATGGTTTTAAGTGCGGTTTTTCCACGTGATTGTTGCGCCTCAATTAGCACATTTATCGCGTCTACATCCGGCAACAAGTTAATAATAAGTTTGTCACCCTTGTGCCAATAGGATGAAGCTTGTAATGCAGCCGGTCCACTGATGCCTCGGTGAGTAATAAGCACGCCCTCTCTGAAGCTAACACCATTACAAGTGACAATCGCATCAAGCGATAATCCAGAAAGATCTTTAAAGTATCGATCGATGTCATCTTGCTGAAAGGTAAACGGTACCAAAGCTGACTTGAATGAATTGGATTTCATGCCAAACTGCTTTGCAATTTGCAAACCGAAATCAGTGGCACCCATTTTAGGTATTGATGGCCCACCTGTCGCTATCACCAGTGACTCAGCACTGATGGTTTTGAATTGTGTTGTTATCGTATACCGCTTTTGAAATTCTATTTTCTCTACAAGGCTGTCCAGCACAATAGTCACGCCTACCTGTCTACACTCTTCAAGCAGCATGTCAACAACGGCAGACGCCTTTTGCTCGCAAAACAATTGCCCTAAAGTTTTCTCGCTCCACTGCAAATCATGCTTTTCCATTAGAGCAATAAAATCCCATTGCGTGTAACGAGATAAAGCAGATTTATGAAAATGAGAATTGGGTGATAAAAAGGACTCAGGCTCAGTATACAGATTGGTGAAATTGCAACGACCGCCGCCCGAGATTAGAATTTTTTTTCCGACTTTTTTAGCCTTCTCAATCAAAACAACCTTGCGGCCACGCTTGCCCGCCTCAATTGCACACATTAGCCCTGCTGCACCGCCGCCGAGAATCGCAACATCAGCGTTCATGCGGTTAATTAAGGTAGAACTTTTTTAAATGTTTTGACGACAACGCTTTGATATACACCAGCAGCTATATAGGGATCGGCGTCCGCCCAAGCTTGTGCGGCTATCAAATCATCAAACTCCGCAACTACAAGCGAGCCGGTGAAGCCAGCCTCACCCGGTTCGTTAGTGTCTATGGCTGGATGAGGGCCGGCCAAAATTAAACGACCCTCATCCTTAAGTTGGTTCAGCCTATCAACATGCGCAGGTCTTGCACTCATACGTTTTTCTAATGAATTTTCAACATCCTCGGAAATAATGGCATACAACATCGTGATTCTCTCTTTTCTTATAAACCTAATACATCTTGCATGGAATAGAGTTTGCTTTGCTTGCCGCTCAACCAATGGGCGGCCCTGACAGCGCCATTGGCAAAAGTCATTCTTGAAGATGCTTTGTGCGTTATTTCAACACGTTCGCCCTCCATAAAAAAGCTCACCGTATGATCACCAACAACATCACCACCCCGAATAGTTGAAAAACCAATGGTTTGTCTCTTGCGTGGCTCTTCAATACCCTCGCGCCCATAAACTGCACAAGTGCTCAAATCTCTACCCAGTGCATTGGCAACAACTTCGCCCATTTTTAATGCAGTACCAGACGGCGCATCCACTTTATGACGATGATGGGTCTCAATAATTTCAATGTCTGCATCCTCACCAAAAACTTTAGCGGCCGTATCTAACAACTTAAGTGTTAAATTAACGCCAACACTCATGTTGGGTGCAAAAACAATAGCGATATCGCTTGTTGCTTTTTCAATCTGCACAAGCCCTTCATCGCTAAACCCTGTTGTGCCAATCACCATGCCTTTGCCAGCCTTCTGACAAATGGACAAATATTCAAGAGTTGCCTCTGGACGTGTGAAATCAATCAAAACATCAAAAGAGTTAAGCATATCCTTGAGATGGTCGCCTATGTCTAATACACAGCCAACCTCGATACTAGAATTCAGCTTTACTGCCTCTATCAAAGTCTGGCCCATACGACCATTTGCGCCGGAAATTGCAATTCTAGTCATTTGTTTTTCTCCAGTTGATGGAAAATAATATTCTCAAAATCGTTTATAAAAATCCTAAAAAACACCTGTAGTGCTTTGTATATTTTTATTTAGCAACTTGCATTTTAAACTTAACTTGAGTTTGATGATCACAATGTATTTTCTAAAAAATCTATCTGTTTAGTTACCCTATCCAAGTCTTGCAATGTTTTTAACAAAGTGCCCATTTTGTCAATTGGCATTGAATTCGGCCCATCACTCTTCGCATTGGCAGGATCTGGGTGTGTTTCCATAAACAAACCTGAAATACCCACGGCGACGGCCGCTCTTGCCAATACTGGCACCATCTCTCTTTGACCGCCTGAGGTCGCGCCTTGCCCACCGGGTTGTTGCACCGAGTGTGTAGCATCATATACCACTGGACAACCAGTAGAGCGCATACTGGACAACCCACGCATATCAGAGACGAGCGTATTGTAACCAAAAGAGGTGCCACGATCACACACCATAATATTTTGATTGCCTGTTGCTTTGGCTTTATCAACCACGTTGTTCATATCCCAAGGTGCCTGAAACTGGCCTTTTTTAATATTAACAGGCAAGCCCTGTTTGCAAACGCTCTGAATGAAATTGGTTTGACGCACCAAAAAAGCAGGGGTTTGCAATACATCAACAACTGAAGCAACCTCGTCAAGCGGCGTGTCCTCATGTACATCAGTAAGCACTGCAACGCCTACTTCGTTTTTTACTTTATCCAGTATTCTTAAACCTTCAGCAATACCCAAACCTCGAAAACTATCGGCGCTTGTTCTATTGGCCTTATCAAAAGAAGACTTATAAATAAAGTTAATACCTAGGTCAGCGGTAAGTTTCGCTAAATACGACGCAGTTTCCATTGCTAGTGATTCAGATTCAATAACACAAGGACCCGCAATTAAGAAAAAGGGTTGATCAACGGCTGCTTCGAAGTTTAGTAAGTTCACCTTAATGCTTAAATCTCTAATACAAAGCCAGATTATACCAACAGTACAAGTTTCGTAACAACAGAGCTGATGCACTACTTGTACTCAAAAGCAGTGCGTAGCCTACTTTAGTATAAATTTCGTAGAAACAGGTGCTAAAGCACCGTTTAACTCAGCTTTAATATAACTTGGTTTCGTTTAAAATAGCCTTTGTTATTTATTTACACAAAGGTCTCAAGACCATGACAATCCAAACGCCAGACATACTCAAAAGAATCGTCAAGCGCAAGCACGAAGAAATCGAGGAATCTATCAGGCGCGTCTCAGTTGAGCGAATGATGGAGCATGCAAGATTTGGTGATAAGCCAAGGGGCTTCTATGATGCACTCGCAGCAAAAGCCGAGCGCAATGAAAGCGCTGTTATCGCAGAGATTAAAAAAGCCTCACCGAGCAAGGGTGTTTTACGCGAAGATTTTAACCCGGTAGAGATCGCCGAAAGTTACGAAGAAGGTGGCGCTTGTTGCCTTTCTATTTTGACCGATAGAGATTTTTTCCAAGGCGACCCTCAATACTTAATTAAAGCAAGGGCAGCTGTATCATTACCGGTGATTCGCAAAGATTTTATTGTCAGGCCTTATCAAGTTTATGAGGCACGCGCAATGAGTGCGGACTGCATCTTGCTAATCGTGTCTTGCCTCAGCGATAACGAACTTCTCACTCTTAGTGATTTAGCAAAATCACTTGGCATGGATGTTTTGGTGGAAGTGCATGATTTAGAAGAATTAAAACGAACCCTGACACTGGACTTACCGATGATTGGTATTAATAATCGTAATTTACGCACTTTTGAAGTCTCGCTCCAAACAACGATTGATTTACTCAGTGAAATTGGTGACGACAAACTGGTAATTACCGAGTCTGGTATTTTGTCTAAAGAGGACGTGGCTTTAATGCATGAGAATAATGTTTATGGCTTTCTGGTAGGCGAAGCATTTATGCGACATGAAAATCCAGGACAACAGTTAAAGGAGTTTTTCTATGAACGTTAAAGTTAAATGGATCGACGGCATGATGATGGTTGGCGAATCTGGTAGTGGCCATGCCGTGGTAATGGATGGTCCACCTGATGTTGGTGGCAATAATCTAGGCGTTAGACCTATGGAAATGTTATTGATTGGTATGGCTGGCTGTACAACGGTTGACGTTGTGAGCACACTGAAGAAAATGCGTCAAAATATTGATGATTGCATCGCAGAGGTAAGCGCAGAACGCGCAGAAGAGCATCCGAAAGTGTTTACAAACATTCATATACACTTTGCTGTCAAAGGCACCAACCTCAATCCTGAAAAAATAGAAAAAGCCATTAGCCTTTCTGCAGATAAATATTGCTCAGCTTCAATTATGATGGCAAAAACAGCTAATGTCACTCATGACTTTGAGATAGTAACAGAGACTGAAAAATCATAATGTACGGCTGGATAGGCACCGTCACCGGTGTCACAGGTGGTATTACTATTGCCCTTAATACGTCGTATTCTAAATACGCTTTTTTGGTTTTTTTGGTCTCATCTTTTTTTGGTTAATTCAAGGAATTAAAAACAAAGATAAAGCGCTAGTAATACTCAATACAGTTTTTATGACGATTGATTTGATTGGCATTTACCGCTGGATTTTGTAAGATTTCCATGCTTACTACTGTTACTTTTTTTCCTTGATTACACAAATAATAGGAAACCTTTGCATGAATCATTTTAAATTTTATAATGATTTATCCAAAGATCTCGTTAGAAATAAATACAGTATAATACGTTTTCTTTGGAGAGATGGCCGAGTGGCTGAAGGCGCGCCCCTGCTAAGGGTGTATAGGATTTATCTCCTATCGTGGGTTCAAATCCCACTCTCTCCGCCAAATTTCTTCGTCTTTTCCCTAGCTACTTTGTTAACTATTAATAAATATTAAATCACATAGCTTTGTCTATGCTCGATCTTCTATATTAAGATTTACCTCGTAGAAGGAAAAAATAATCGTAATTATTTGCTACGTATTACAGCCAGACTCGAACCCGACAAAGCTGAGTTAGGAAGTCCGCCAACCTATACGAAACTTGCACTCTCTGAGTGTAAGAGGGTTTAGATATATGAACCCTAAACGCTACTCAGACTATTTTGTTCCAAAAATCTTATCGCCAGCATCGCCTAGGCCGGGCAAGATATAACCTTGGTCATTTAAGCAATCATCTATTGCACCAATAAACAGTTCAACTTCGGGATGTAATGCACTCACACGCTGCAGGCCCTCTGGCGAAGCAACCAAAAACAAACCAATAATTTTTTTACAGCCTTTTTGTTTAAGTAAATCAATGGTAGCTAATAATGTGCCGCCGGTTGCCAGCATAGGATCAATAATTAAAGCAGTGCGTTGATCGACATTATTGATAATTTTGTCAAAATAAGCAACTGGATTAAGTGTCTCCTCATCTCTATAAAGCCCTACCACGCTAACTTTTGCGTTTGGTACAAGTCGCAACACGCCGTCCAACATTCCTAAACCTGCCCTTAATATAGGCACTACAGTCAGTTTTTTGCCGCTCAACATTTGCGCTTTAATAGGCTCGCCCTGCCAACCATCTATGAAACAAACCTGCAAAGGCAAATTTCGACAAGCTTCATAGGTTAATAAAGTTGCCACCTCATTAGCCAACTCACGAAATTGCTTAGTGCTTATTCCAGCTTGACGTAACAAGGCAATTTTGTGCGCTATCAATGGGTGTTCTATAGCATTCACAGCCATGATTTATCCTTAAAATAATCTAGTGTGGCAAAAGTTTAACATGAGCTTGACCATATTCATTTTAAATTCAAAAAATTACCTTGTGATTCACGTAAAGTTGAACTAGACACATGGTATCTTATTCCCCTATGAAAACAGACTCTCCCTTTATTATTGCTGGCCGTTCATTTCATTCCAGATTACTTGTTGGATCAGGCAAATACAAAGATTTAGAAGAAACTCGTTTAGCAACCGAAGCCTCGGGCGCTGAAATTATAACCGTCGCAATAAGACGCACCAACATTGGCCAAAATGCCAACGAAGAAAGTCTGCTCGATGTTATTTCGACAGAAAAATACACGATCCTACCAAATACTGCAGGCTGCTACAACGCCAAAGACGCTGTTCGCACTTGCATGCTCGCAAGAGAGCTATTAGATGGTCACAATTTAGTCAAACTTGAAGTGTTAGGTGATGAAAAAACCCTTTATCCAAATATTGTTGAAACAATCAATGCGGCTAAAATACTGGTCAAAGATGGCTTTGATGTTATGGTCTACACCTCGGATGACCCTATCGTTGCTAAAGAACTCGAAGATATCGGTTGCTGCGCCATTATGCCACTCGCCTCTCTTATAGGCTCAGGTCAAGGCATTGCTAACCCCTACAACATCAAACTCATTAAAGAGCAAGCCAACGTTCCGGTGTTGGTTGACGCTGGCATTGGTTGCGCCAGTGATGCTGCGAAGGCTATGGAGCTCGGTTGTGATGGTGTGTTAATGAATTCTGCTATTGCCAATGCCGACGACCCACTACTGATGGCGAGTGCTATGCAACACGCGGTTAAAGCCGGTCGAGAATCTTTCCTCGCTGGCAGGATGATGAAAAAAGCTTACGCCTCCGCGTCCTCACCGTTGGAAAACATAATCTAGCCAGACTGCACCAAGTCTTGACCTGGGTCCGGGTGCAAATTGTGTGGCAGCATCAATACTGCATCACACTCAATATTATTAAAGCTTGACCAAGTATCTTCCCACTGCTTTTGCTTGCAGTATTTTTTGATAAGCCTGTTGAATTTCATCAAGCGATATTTCATTCACTAATTCGTTCAGGATGTCGATCTTAAACTCATTGGTAATTTTTTCCCAGGCCTGCGTTTTTTTATCAAGTGAGGCCTCAACTGAATCAATTCCAATCAGCCTGACACCTCTCAAAATAAAAGGGAATACATTGGTATTAAGTGAAATTGAGGCTACCAATCCACAACACGTAACAACCCCGTCATACTTTACCTGTTTTAAGGCTTCAGCTAGTATATTTCCACCAACCGTATCAACCACTCCTGCAAATCTTTCTTTGCCCATTGGTCTTTTGTTTTCCACATCAAACTCTTTTCTCAGGATGACTTCTTGAGCGCCAAGAGTTTTTAAGTAACCCACTTGTTGCTCTTTCCCAGAAAGCGCAATTACATCAAATCCAAGTTTGGATAAAATTGCTACAGAAATACTACCAACGCCACCGGTAGCGCCTGTAACCAGCACTTCACCACTTGTAATGCCGTTATTTAAAAGTTCATTGATACTTAAAGCAGCTGTTAAACCAGCAGTTCCATAAATCATTAATTCCCTTAAAGAGATATTATTTGGTTTCTTGATTAGCCAAGCCTCTGGAACTGTTACAAATTCACTATGTCCACCATTTGTGTTCATTCCTAAATCATAACCAGTCATGAAAACTTCATCGCCGGGATGAAATGCATCTGATCTGGATTCAGCAACAATGCCACTGACATCAATACCTGTCACATGTGGAAAAACTCTTGTCACGCCCGGATTTCCCATTGCACTTAAAGCATCTTTATAATTTAATGATGAATAAGAAGTTTTAATTAAAACTTGACGCTCTGCCAAAACAGGCTTTTCAATTTCTTTAACACTTGTTGTAAATTTTTTATCTTCGATTTTTTCTACTACAAAAGCTTTCATATTTTCCATCTTGAGTTTTAAAAATTTTATTTTAGCTTAGATGATGTATGATTGTAAGCACTTACTTTTTAGTAATGTACTATACTTTTTGAAACTATACGATTTCAAAGAAAAACAGGAAAAAAACATGAATAAAAGCATAAATACAGAATTTGAGAAATGTCCGGTTGAAACCTCCATTGATGTCTTAGCAGGAAAATGGAAAATACTAATACTATGGTATTTATTATCAGAAACAAAAAGATTTAATGAATTAGAAAAACTACTCCCAAGGACCACACAAAAGATGTTAATTCAAAAACTTAGAGAACTAGAAAAGGATGGTATAGTTCATAGAGAAGTTTATCCGGTTGTGCCTCCAAAAGTTGAATACTCGCTGACATCTTATGGACAAAGCCTAAAGCCGATATTAAAAACGCTTTATTTATGGGGCAAAATACACAAAGAAAAAAAAATCTTAGTTATTTAGTTGCGGTAATTGGTGACAATATCCAAGCCTGCTGATGCTATTGAAAACAGGTGTATTGCTGGATTTAAAGCGTTACAAGAATCTTGTAATGCTATTCACCCAGTAACCCTGACAGCTGTGGGTAACGCGACTGTTACCACTGACAAATACGACATCTACAGACACTACTCTACAATTTCCGAAAGACTGGTTACGGTGATTGTTGGCTCCACTCCCCAGCGATCAAAAACCGCCTCTGGCGAGCGCTTAACCCAGACAGCCTCATGCCTTGTCGAAATTGTTCCAATAACATCGAATGGATTGCTTGAAATAAGCCATGCATCACTTTCAGTGGCGCCAGCCCTTTTGAGGAAATGATAATAAATAGCCGGGTTTGGCTTAAATTACTGTATTTCATCGGCGCTAACAACATCAAGAAAATAGTCCTTGATAGTAGCTTTTGCAAGCAACATAAAAAGGGTTACTTATTAGCTTGTCAAATTAGCAGAAAATTTGCTCAAGCAAATAACCCGGTGTCCAAAAAGAACCACTTGCGCTACACAGCAAAAGACCTGCAAGACTGAGCAGTGGAAAACAATGACAAAATTCATTGACGAGTAGTTTTTTAGCATAATTCCAATAAAGGTTACTTGGCGGGTAAGGTCAAAACGTAATCTACACTCAAACCTACCCAGTACTCTAACTCCTCATCAGATTCAAAACCTTCTGGTTCAACATAAACAAACCCAGTTAATGCCTTACCTGTGAAGTCCATTTCTCGGACAAAAGACTTACTCAAGGCAGCTTCGTATTGCTCTTTTCCCACTCGAACCATAAGTTGATTGTTTATCACGCCACAAGCCATATGACCGTGCACCATAAAACCCAAACTGCCAAACATTTTCCTTTCGCTTGAAAACGGAACAGTTTCAAAAACTCCTCTTAAGCGTTCCGCAGCGCCTTCGTCATAAGCCATTTTCATTTTGAAATTAGTCAAACAAGCAACTATCTTAAAGACTTTTGAGTTGTAGAGTTTACTTTTGCTAAATTACTTCAATTTCGATAATTTCCGAAATTTTTCATCTCGCTATGGCGATCACTAAAAAATGACCTGAAAAGACTCAAAATAACCAATAATTCATTGATTTTTAACAAAAAATAGCTATAAACGTGTGTTTTGACTGGTTTTTTATTGAGCTTTTATAGTTTATTGTCGTCATTTGCATTATTTCCACTATTTTCGCTTAAAGCTCGAATAATTCATCCTTATCGTTTTATTTAAACGAATGACAAGCGCCCCACGTTTTTTACTCATTACTCGATTATTGTCATATCAGCATTGGCTTCTTTATTATGTGAAAACACCAAATCATTCCAGGCAATCACGCCTTTCACCTTCAACATACCAAGGATTGCGCCGAAGATTACAGTGACTACAATGATCCAAAAACAAAAATAGATATAATCGAAAGGCAGATTTTCATCAAAGGAAACCATGATAGCGATCAACGCCAACGCTTGCTTGAAATTGCAGATAAGTGTCCTGTACACAAAACCCTATCTGGGCCAGTTTCAGTTAAAACTTCACTGTTAGATGCTTAAAGATTTAACCCCCGAGAGATCTACTGTGCTGTCCAACCACAGTCAATTGTCCAACTGGCGCCCGTTACTGAGCTAGCATTTTGTGAGCAAAGGTAACTTACAAGTTCAGCAATTTCATTGGGCTCTATCATCTTTTTAATCGCAATTGTCTTAAGCATCACTTTTTCAACAACTTCATCCTCATTAATGCCGTGAGATTTAGCTTGGTCCGCAATTTGTTCCTCAACCAGAGGCGTTCGAACATAGCCAGGACAAAGTGCATTCACTGTAATTCCGTGCTCTCCGCCTTCCAAAGGCCCGTGCGTGTTAACCCTAACAAACCGTGTTTGGCAGAAACATAAGCCACCTTGTAAGGCGAAGCAACCAACCCATGAACTGAAGCAATATTCACCACCCTACCCCACCGTCTCTCTTTCATATAAGGCCAAGCATATTTGGTGAGCAAAAATGGTGCGGTCAGCATTAGACTCAGCATTTGATCCCACTTATCTTCAGGAAAATCTTCAAGTGGGCAAACATGCTGAAAACCCGCATTGTTGACCAAAATGTCAACTCTGCCATATTGGGTAACCGCTTTCTCTATTAATTGTCGGCACGACTCACGGGATGTAAGGTCGGATTTAACAAACAATCCACCAACTTCCTCGGCGGTCTGAACACCCTCATTTTCATTAATATCGGCAATGACAACATCGCAACCATCATTTGCTAGCGTCTCAGCAATCGAGCGTCCAATACCACTGGCAGATTCAGTTACAATTGCACATTTTTTCATTTATCACTCCAAAGGGTTGGTCAAATTACTTTAAGTATTATCACTAGCTTTTAAACAGAAGAAAAATTGCTGAAATT
>CAJXHL010000043.1 GCA_913054335.1 uncultured Gammaproteobacteria bacterium
AGGAAAATGATTATTTAATGCAAACTCTGCCGTAATGTAGCCCAATTCATCTGCGGATTTGGCGCAATAGCCGCCACCGGCAAAAAGAGCATAAAATCTTTCATCTTCAAATTGATCAATGTAGTTACCACCCGTTGGAGATGTTGTGGTGACACAGGAAACTGAATGAAAGCCGTTGAAAGTTACAGAAGGCAGTAGTTCTTTGAGCGCCCCTGTTAGCCATGGAATTTTTTCTTTGTCGCCATCACTTTGAAACCAGTCCTGCAATGATTGCTTATCCTTTGCCATTTCATCTCCGAGTGCATTACCAATTTTGACATAGTATTTGCCATTCGGATACTCAACGGGCGGCATAAAATATAGGAATTTATTGGCCTCATCGCCGAGTCGATAGCTCATCGTCGGCATGCCTTTAAGTCTTGGCAACTGGTCTTTAGACACCTCGCTCATCACTGTTGTGTGAGGCACAACACCGTAAGCTATGGGGCGAGGAATGGTGTTACCTATATTGGCAAAAGCACCCGTTGAAAGAATGCATTTTTTGCATTTAAGTGTTGATTGTTCTGTTTTTACAGTGATGTATTTTTCATTTTTTTCAATGGCAATGACTGTCTCGTCAACAACAATGCCGCTAAAGTTTTCTAGAGCTTTATTTTGAGCTGTTATGTTTTTTCTGGGGTCAATCCAACCGGCATTTTTGGCTTGAAATATCCCGCGAACTCCATGCGAAAATTTGAAATAAGGAAATCGTTCTTCTAATTGCTCTGAGGAAATGGTTTCAACGTCAGGGTAGTAGGTTTCTGCATGAGAACTCATCTCATTAAGATAGTTTTTGTTATTTGAGACTGCAAGATAGCCCACTTCTTGAAAAAAGTTAATACCAGTTTCTTGCTCTAGAGGCTTGAAGCGTTTAATGGATTCTTGAGAAATTTGGCAATTGTGAGCAAGAGGGTCGAGTATACGAACAATGCGTGCTGAGTCGTAGTGGCTACTAAATACACCAGTATGAGTCTTTAGGTTCGTTGGCTCACTCGGTCCAACCAGAGCAACACTCGCACCCTGAATAGCAAGGTGGCGCGCAGCCGCCGAGCCCATAAGACCACGACCAATAACAATAAAATCGACAATCGACATAATGTCAAATTATAACACTGGGGCCAAAGTAAAAAAAACTAGGTGGAAAAATCCTCGAGCATTTTGAATATTTGTTCGCGATCAGAGAGAATTAGTAATAGAGCCAAATCTCCTGGTTGTAATTTTTCTAACACGACTTCAACACCTGTTAAAGGAGAGTCGGAAGTGATAATTTGGTCTTGACTCAACCCGTGAGTACGGCACTGATCTGCAATGAGCTGAGAAACTTCACCCGACTCACGACCACGTAAATATTCAGGAAGCTCGACTGCAACAAAATAGTCCGGCTGCAAACTTAGAGCGCTCTGTGTCGAGTTACGAATAGCTTGATCAGAGCGATCACCTCCAATTCCCATTAAAATAAAGCGTTTTTTTGCAGGGATACTTGCCATGGCCTCAGTAACAGCTGAAATTGAATGGGGGTTGTGGGCAAAATCAACAAATACTCGAGCGCCATTAACCGAAAATTCATTACATCTGCCGGGGTTGTCCTTGGGGTTACTATTAAATTGTGACAAGCCCATACGGATGGCATCATTACTAAGCCCTAAAGCGCGAGAAATACAAAGAGCACCCAAAGCATTGCGAACATTGTATTGCGCTGCACCGCCCATAGTCAAAGGAATCTCTTGCACATTAATGACTAAATCCGTTTGTTTGCCATCAAAATACATAAGGCTAGAATTTTCAAGCCAAGCACAAGATATACCCTCGGATTTGGATGAAATAATTTGAGTTGCGTTTGAATTTAGTGAAAACCAGCAGAGTTTAGTCTGTATTCGGGACGCTTCAGCAACAACCAATTCGTCATCAGCATTGAGCACTAATATGCCATCATCGGCTAAGGTTCGATGTACAGAAAATTTAGCAAGCGCTAAATCTTCAACAGTGTTGATACCGTAATTACCTAGATGATCTGCCGCCACATTTGTAACTAAGGCGGCACTTGCTCGGCGCAAAGGGAGACCGCGGCGTAAAATACCACCACGAGCCACTTCTAAATAGGCTATTTCTAAGCGTGGATCGCGTAACAACATACGCGCACCACCTGGACCGGAATAATCGCCATGGTCAAGAATATCATCACCCACCCGAACAAATTCGGTTGAAGTTAATCCTGCCACTAAGCCTGAAGCAGTGCCAATAGCGTTACATAAACGAGCCGTCGTGGTCTTTCCATTAGTGCCTGTGATCAGAGCAACAGGAATATCATACAAAGCCTGCCAATTAATGTCTTTTGGGCTAGGAAGGTCGTTAATCGGCCAAGTTCGTGAACCCTTACCATGGCCTAATGAGAGCTCGGCGTCGTCGCTTAAGACGTCAACACAATGCTCAGCTGCAGCCTCCATAAGGGTAACTAAGCTTGGATTGGATTCCTTTACCATGATTTCTTGAAGGCTGCTAATCATGTACTCAAAGTTATCACTTTTCTTATTTAGAAGCTCTGAGGCGCAAAAATGCCACGCCGTTTGAACTGCAAAGGTTGCGCTGTAAAGTTGATCCATTGGCGCAGAAATAGCAAGATTGACACCACCGTCAAAACGTCGATCGATAATACGTTGATTTTGCCATCCAATGCCATCCAGCACTCGTCTGGCCTCCCTGTTCCATACTTTGATTACTTGCTCTGCATTAATGTCATGAAAAAAAACATCCAATACCGCCCCAGGATATTCCCACAATAATCCCGGGCCCGTTAGTCGGCGAGAGTCGTTCAGTATTAAATTATCTGCCGATGGAATGGAGATATTTAAAGTTTTTTTGTTTATATTGTGAACTTCCATGCTAGATTTATATACTTAATCGCCGTCATCGCCTTCATTGCGAGCAATGCGAACGCCACGTTCGTCACTAATTAGGCTGTCGCCCTCGTTAAGGAGTTCTTCTAATTCGGATTCTGCCTCTTCAGGCTGATGAGTTGCATTGTCCAGCTCTTTTTGATCATCATTTTTAAAATATATTATTTGCTTCCAGCAGCGCACGGTGTTGTCGCCAAATACCATCACTAAATCACCCTCTTCAGCCATATCTAGTGCCTTCTCAACTGCCTCTTTCTCGGATGGAATAATACTTATTTTTTCTGTCTCTACACCGTTGTCGATAAAGCCTTGTTGTAGCATTTTAGGCACTTCATCAAAAGCTCTTTTTCGGCGGTTGTCATCCGCTTTACAGATGTAATAATCAAAATGGCCAGCCAATATCTTGGCAGCTTCAATAATGTCTTCGTCACGACGATCCCCCGGAGCTGACACGACAGCAATTCGTTTGCCAGAAACATCGAGTCGATCTACTAATTCAGCCATAGCTTTGAAGGCCGCAGGGTTATGTGCATAATCCAATATAACCTTAAATGGGTGCTCGTTGAATACGTTGGTTCGCCCTGGTGCTTGGAAGAAGCTAGTGTCAAAAGTTCTCAATCCGTGACGAATGTTGTCTAAATCAACATTAAAGCTAAAAGCCATTGCCACTGCGAACATTGCATTCTGGACATTGTGTGCTGCCTTGCCCTCTATGGTTGCAGGAATTAGGTGTGACCATAGAACTGGGATGTGAGTTCCGTTGTCATAAATAGTAATCATGTCGCCGTTCATGCCTTTTTCTAGGACAACAGCGCGACCACCTGAGCGAATATGCTCTTTCACCAAAGTGTGCTCTGCATTCATGGTGACGTAACAAATACGCTCGGCTGTAGAAAAATCGGCCATGCGCAAACAATGAATATCATCGGCATTGAGTACGGCGGTACCGGCTGCAGACTCAATCACCACGCGTTTTATTTGAGCTAAGTCTTCGACGGTGTCGATTCCGCCTAATCCTAGGTGGTCGGCACTAATATTAATACAAGCTGCAACATCAGAACTTTGAAAACCCAAACCACTTCTTAATAACCCACCACGAGCGGTTTCCATAACGGCAAAATCAACCGACGGGTCACACAATACAATTTGCGCAGAGGCGGGGCCTGTCATGTCGCCTTTAACACTGAGCTTGCCATCCACGTAAACGCCATCAGTTGATGTCATACCAACCATGTAACCACTGGCTTTCATAATGTGACTAAGCATACGTGAGGTTGTGGTTTTTCCGTTTGTACCGGTAATGGCGGCAATTGGAATGCGGATACCTGTTTCTGCTGGAAACAGCATATCGATGACCTTGCCTGCTACATCGCGTGGTGTGCCCTCGCTTGGTGCAACGTGCATTCGAAAACCTGGCGCTGCGTTAGCCTCAACAATAGCACCACCAATTTCTTTGTAGGAATGGCTGATGTCATCGGTAAGGAAATCAACGCCGCCAACGTCTAGACCAATAGCCTTAATAGCACGTACTGCCATGTCACGGTTGTCGGGATGCACCACATCGGTTAAGTCGATGGCAGTACCTCCGGTGGAGAGATTTGCAGTTGAGCGCAAATAAAATATTTCGCCCTTGGGTAGAATGCTGTCTTCATTAATGCCGCCTTCTGTCATTAGGCGCCTTGCTTGCAGATCAAGTTCTAGCTTGGTAAGTACTTTCTCATGACCAATACCACGCCTAGGATCACTGTTAATAATCTCGATAAGTTGGTCTATAGTGAGCTTTCCATCGCCGACTACGTGGCCGGGAACTCGTTTTGCTACTGCAACCAATTCATTATTAATTACCAACATACGGTGGTCAAAGCCAGTAATAAAACTTTCGACTAAGATAGCGCCACCCTTGCTGTGCTGTTTGGCCTCATCAAAAGCGGTGATGACTTGGTCGTCCTCCATAAGATTAATCGAAACACCACGGCCATGGTTGGCATTCAATGGCTTTAAAACTACGGGAAAACCAATTTTGTGAGCAGCGCGTACCGCCGCTTTTTCATTGTAAACCATGAGTTGCAGCGGAACCGGTAAACCCAGTTTGTGTAGCAAATTATGAGTATCTTCCTTATCGCATGCAATCGCCACGGCAATTTGAGATGTTTTGCTGGTAATAGTTGCCTGAATTCGTTGTTGGTACTTTCCCTGTCCGAATTGCACTAGACTGTATTTATTTAAACGAAACCAAGGGATATCACGCTCTTCAGCAGCTTTAACGAGAGAGCCGGTACTAGGGCCAAACTCATGTTTTTGTGCAGACAAGACAAACTCTCTTAACTCACTTTGCCAATCAAACTCGTCTTCAAATTTGTAGTCCACTTGGGCTTTAAGTTCGCTGGGTAGGAGTTGCATGAGCAAATGCAGTGCAAGTCGTCCGGCGTCCAATCCAACAGTACGTTGGTGGTAGGCGAAAACCATGTTATATTGTCCAGGCTCACCCGTTGAGCGGGTGCGACCAAAGGTCACTTCAGCGCCAGCCATACATTGTATTTCTAACGCACAATGCTCCATCACGTGGCCTAGCCATGTGCCTTCGTCTTCGCGTAATCTGCGGACAAATCCACCAGCTTCACGATAAGAGCAGCCATGTTCTTTAAGTCCAGGTAAAGCCTCTATCAGCTCATCAACAAATGTTTGACCGATTTTGGCCGATGGCCATTTCTCAAGAACGCCTAGGTCAATTACATGACGAATAACTGGGAATTTAGCCCAAATATTAGGGCCTACAAAAACGTTGGTAGAGAGAATTTTCATGCTGGGGAGTTTTGCTATTATTTTCAACTATTGTACTCCTAGCCCAGTCGATATGGATTACTTTAAACAGGCCCCTATGATTACCACTCAACCCCTGGTGGGTAGGCTTGACGAGTGGTTAAATCGTAACGACAACCTTCGCCCATGACGTCAATCTTCAGCCCCAACAAGCTCAAAGCATCATCGCCTTTGGCTTGCCACATTGAAGAGTAACTTATACTGTCGGCGTTGACCACTGTGATGGTGCCGCTACCAACGACTTCGATGACATTATCAGGTCCAATAAAAGCCGCCGTGTCTTCATCAATACCCAAGCCAATAAGAAATGGATTATAAGAAGACGCGGATAACAGACGCCCCAGTCGGTTACGCTGGGTAAAGTGTTGATCGATAATGACGGCATTGGTCAACCCCATTCCAGGTGCAAGACTAATGCCGTCACGAGTCGGGCTGGCATTGTCATTGCCGCTAGCTACCATATGCTCTGACATGATAGATGCGCCTGCTGAGGTTCCTGCAACAACCACGCCTGCTGCATTGCGACGACGTATTTTTTGTGCGACTAGGGTACCACCTAAAATGGTAGATAGCCGCAATTGATTACCACCAGTCATAAAAATACCAGTAGCATTATCCAGCATTGTAGCGTACTTTGGGTTATCGCAGTCTTCACGAGTGTTAATGGGTAAGAATCCCACTTTTTTAACGCCAAGACTGCGGAAAATAGTCTCGTAAGCTGGGCCGATATTATCGAGTTGTGAGGCAGTGGGGACAATCACAATTTTTGCATTTTCAGCGCCGGAAAGCTCTACAAATTTGCGGTGAATACGCATTTCATTCTCTCGATCTTCTCCTCCTCCAATAGGAATGATGAAACCACGCTCGTTGTTTTTAGTAATAGGTGCTGGACACATAGATATTACAAGCTTTGAAATTGATTAGTTAAAGCGAACATATATTTAAAGATTATCTATATTGGTAACCGATTTATCAAGTGTTTTCATACTTACCCATGATTTGTGGCGAGCTGTTACGCACATGCCAACGGCCTCGCGCCATTACATCAGTGATGTTATGGCCATCATCAAGTACAATCATATCTGCGTCAAACCCTTGATGTAAGCGACCTTTGTTTTCCAGTCTTAATAGGTCTGCAACATTGGATGTAAATACAGGTAGAGCTTGATGTATTGAAACATTGTTCAGAACTAGCTCTTGGAGTGTTTCGATTAGGGTGGACGGGCATCCTATACCCACACGAGTGGCGACACCTTGTTCGTCAAAATGCGCTAGACAACCTCCTCCATCAGAGCTTATGGTAAGTTTGTCAGTTGGAAAGTCACCATCTTGATAGCGCAAGAAAGCCTCTGAGGCTGACCAGCCTGGCTCGCAATGTCCTTTTGGAAAGGCAGTTATATCCAAATAACAACCACGATGAGATAAAGCTAATGCCTCTTCAAATAGGGGTTTATTGCGATTGATGTGAGTTGGGTTAAAAACTCGAGCAGGGATTTCCGATGCATTTAAGGCGTCACGAACCATACTGAGACCACGCTCACCATCACCCATGTGGATATGTAGGATGCCTGCTTTACCCGTCATAAGTCCTGCAACATGGGCATCGCTTGCAACCCTTAAGAATTCATCAAGGGTGGGTTGGCTTGAGCGGTGATCGCTAATGGCCAATTCGCCAACACCAATCACGGGCTCTATGAAGACAATATCACTGCGAGCATTGCCAGTTAAAGTAGTTAACGGTAAGTGATAACCACCCGTATGACACCAAGCTGAAATACCCTCTTCACGCAATCCGTAGGCCTGAGTGACCAAAGTTTGAGTGTTGCGAGTGATGTCATCGGTGCCTAATACACCGACAACACTGGTAACACCTGCCATTGTGAATTTAGATAGAGCTACAGGTGGTACGCGACTCGCTGGGCCAGTTTCTCCACCACCACCAGTGATATGGGCGTGAGCGTCAATAAAACCCGGTACAAGGCTCGCGCCATCTAAGTCAGTTTCCTCAAAGGCAAGAAAATGATCTAATTTAGGCAGCTCTTTGCCTATATAAATAATGGTTTCGTTAGCCACCAACACATGGCAAACTCCAAGTGGCTCCGGCGCAAAAACATTGGCATTTTTAATTAATTGGAGCATGGGTAATGATTATAAACATCAACTTTTAGGATCTAGACTTCAAGGTTGCATTATGCCGTATTGGCGCACCTAGGAGAAAATTATAAAACGAATATCATCCGTGGATAATAACCATTGCGTTAAGCTTGAAGATTAAGGGTGGTATTGCAATTTGGTGCCTCGGGCCGGAATCGAACCGGCACGGCCGTGAAGCCGCAGGATTTTAAGTCCCTATATGGTTTTCAGTCTACCAATTTCACCAAGTGAAATAAGACAACAGGACGACATTGTTGATTTAAGATGGTGCCTCGGGCCGGAATCGAACCGGCACGGCCGTGAAGCCGCAGGATTTTAAGTCCTGTGTGTCTACCAATTTCACCACCAAGGCATAGGGGGAAGAAAACAGAGAATTATATACTATGAGTGGCTATTTTTTGTTTTTTTGTCTTTCTATAACCCTGATAAACTGATTAAATGAAATTAAAGCTTTACTGGAGTGTCGAGCATTATTTCGGTAAAATTTGGGTTTTCATTTTCACTTGAGTCAATGATTAAATTAGTTATAGTAATGCTGTTGGTATGGGTCGGTTTTGTTCTTTTTAAAAAGATGCGCCGACTGAATGTGAGTAATCACCCAGATAATAAAATCGGGCAAAAGATGATTGCTTGCTCGGTTTGTGACACCCATATACCTGAGTCTGAGGCCATTGTAAAAGATGGCAAAATTTATTGTTCTAAGAGTTGTTTATGAAATTTCTATTTGATTTTGGTCCAATTATTCTATTTTTTGTTATCTACAAAACTTACGGACTCTATCCTGCGATTTACGCCATGATTGCCAGCACTTTTGCTCAATTGATGTACACTCGACTAACAACAGGAAAGTTTCAAAATTCGCATCTAATGACTTTTGGCTTATTGGTGGTTTTTGGTGGTGTAACGCTGGTATTGCGCGATCCTGCTTTCGTTATGTGGAAGGTAAGCGTGCTGTATGTGGCATTCGCTTTAGCATTAATTGGTAGCATGTGGGTTGGCAAAAAAACACTGATTGAACGCATGCTTGGTAAGGAATTGAAACTGCCTCGTGCCACTTGGGAAAAACTCACTTGGTTTTGGGGTTTGGGTTTTATCGGCATTGCTATCGTTAATGCCTATTTTGTTAGAACTGCGCTCAGTACGAGAGATGCACTATTTGATCACTCAACGCTCGATCCAAAAAGTGAACTGGGAAATATTGATTGTGCAAGTTCAGCAGTTGAAATGCTATGTCTAGCCGCCCAACAGAGTGAAGAAACTTGGGTTGACTTTAAATTATTTGGTACTTTAGGACTAACCTTGGGTTTAATTTTGATAACGGTTATTACTTTGAGCAAGCACATTAAAGAAAAAGACTCTAAGGATTGAATGGCTCTTTTAAAGAGTAGGCAATCACAGTATAATTATGTACAAAATTGCAGGTTAATTAACAAATTTCGGAGTGTTTTATGAATGAAGTTAGAGGTGATAGGCAATATGCTGAGACTCACGAATGGGTTCTTGATAATGGCGATGGTACCTATACTCTAGGTATTTCAGATTACGCCCAGGAGTCTCTTGGCGATCTGGTATTTGTGGAACTTCCAGATTTGGGTGACGTGGTCAATTCTCAAGACAGCTTATGCGTTGTTGAGTCAGTTAAATCTGCAAGTGATGTATGTGCACCCACCGATCTTAAAGTGCTTGAAATCAATGAAAGCCTTGATGATGAGCCAGAACTGGTTAATAGTGATTGTTATGATGCCGGTTGGTTAATTAAATTTAGCGCTGACTCTATTGATGGTTTAATGGATTCCGACACTTATATTGCAACGCGCGATTTGGATTAAATCTTGTTAGCCCTTGGTGCACTGGTTGCCTACAAAGGCAAACCTGCAAAAATAAGTGCAATCACTACCCACAAATTTGACCTGCAATTCTCCGACGGCAGTTCTCGCAAAGTGCGAGAAAAAGATTTCCGTTTTATTCATCCACAGTACGAAGTAATTAATGATAATTGTTCTGCTGGGACAATGGATTTTTTGCAAGATTTTGAGGATGAATCTTTAACTCTTAAGGAGATCACCGAGTGGATTTTTGATGACTACTCAGCGCAAAATGCTTGGTGTACTTATTTACTTGCCGAAGATGGTCTTTATTGTTATTGGACTAAAGACACACTTTTTATAAGACCCAGAGAACAAAGAGAGGCGATTCATAATCAAAGAGAGACCAAGCGAATTGAGCTTGAAAGTCTCAATCAGTGTGTTGTAAATATTAATAATAATTCTATTTCTGAAGATGACTCTCGTTGGCTACAAGAAGTCGAGTTGGTCGCCCATAATCTCTCAAAACACGCAAAACTTTTAGACGCATTTTCCCTAGATAGTAACCCAGAATCTGCGCACAAGTTTCTACTCAAAATTGGATACTGGCAAGAGACCATAAACCCATACCCTCGCAGACATGGAATTCTTCAAGATGAAAGATATATCCACGAAATTATCACCAGTGATAGAAAGGATTTAACGCACCTCAACAGTTACGCAATTGATAATTCTGGCTCAAACGATGCTGATGATGCCGTTAGTATCGATGGTGACAGGGTTTGGATTCATATTGCCGATGTTGCCTCCCAAGTTGAGTGTGATGGTGTGTTGGATAAGTATGCGCAAAATCGCATATCAAATCTATATCTTCCAGACCAAATTATTCATATGTTGCCGCCGAGTTTGGTGCCAATTTGCTCATTAGGTGAAAATGACAAATCAAGAGCATTGTCGGTTGGTTTTAAGTTAGTTGATTGCCAGATTAGCGATATTGAAGTTGTTCAGAGCGTCATTAAAGTTGAGAAGTTAAGTTACGATAATGCGGATCAAGTCCTTGGACAGCATTCAGAATTATCTCAAATAAACACCCTAACAATAGAGCACAAAGCCTTTCGAAATGCCAATGGTGCCCTGAGATTAGATCTTCCTAATGTTGATGTTAGGCTTGTTGATGAGCAAGTTTTGTTAAAAAAGCAAGAAGTTAGCGAAAGCAGAGAAATGATTGCTGAAATGATGGTGATTGCAGGTAGGGCAGTGGCTCAGTTTGCTTTAGAAAATAACATTGCAATGCCGTTTGTGACTCAAGGTGAGGGTAGTTTTAGTGATGAAGTTCTTCAGCAAAAAACGCATTTGACATTATCCCAAATGTTTAAAGCGGCGCGTTGCTTCAAGCGCTCGAAAATTAGTCCAAAAAGCGCACCTCATGCGGGTCTTGGTCTTGATTCGTATCTTAGGGTCACCAGTCCAATTAGGCGCTATCTTGATTTGGTTGTTCAACAACAACTCCTTAGCTTTATCAATAACAAACCAACACTTGACGAAGCAGCAATCAAAAGTCGAATTGCGCAAACCAACACTGTTATTTCCAAAATCAACAAAGCGACACGTCTAAGTATTGATCATTATAAGTGCTTGTTTTTAAAGCAAAATAAAGGCTGGAAAGGTATCGGAACTGTTGTAGAAATTCATGGTAATAAAGTAACTGTGCTAATCTCAGAACTCGGCATGATGACACAGCTAAAACTTAGTGAAAAGCCAACTTTGGATGATGAAGTTCAGCTTAGAGTTTCATCGATTGATGTTGAAAATCGCTTAGTGGATTTCAAGCCACTCTAGCGACTCATCCAAGAAAATGGCATTCCCCAATGCAGTTGACCAGTCACCCAAAACGTAACGTGTATAAGTTTTAGAAGTGTGGGTATTTTGCCGATGGGTGTGCCCGTGAATCAGATTGGCGTCAGGATAATTTGCCATTAGCGTGTCAACAGTGCCTTGGTTGACATCCATAATCACCTCCGATTTGTAACTTTGAGCCGCGATACTTTTTTTGCGAATCTCACCGCTAAGCTTAAGTCGCCATTTTTTTGGTAAATTCAAAAATATTGATTGTACAAGGCGGTTTCTTAAAACTTTTTTCATTTTTTGATAATTAATATCATCGGTGCACAGGCTGTCGCCATGTACTAAAACATAATCTTGATCGTTTTGCTGCAGAAGGTACGGTTCATTGATTAACTTGCAGCCAGATCGCTGCTCGAAATTATTAGCGAGTAAAAAATCACGATTGCCAACCATCACAAAAACTGCTGTGGATTTTGTTAACTCTTTTAAGCAATCAATAACAACGTGATAGTCTGTCAGTGAAATGTCGTCGCCAATCCAAGTATTAAACAAATCGCCGAGAATAAAGAGCCGATCAACGTTTACAGCTTCTCTTTGACAAAATCGGCAAAACAAATCCAGCTTTTCACTCTCAACGCAGGTGAGATGAAGATCAGCAATGATTAGCGTTTTGCTCATGATGTTTAGCGGCAGCGCTTGGCGCTACCGCCTAGATGTTATTCCTGGATGTAGGCTTTTTCGATAATAATTGGATCGGCAGGGACGTCTGCATGCCCGCCTAAGTTTAGTGTTTCGACTTTTTGCATTTTATCAACCACTTCCTTGCCTTCGACTACTTCACCAAACACACAGTAACCCCAGCCATCTTGTCCTGGGCAGTCCAAGAATTGATTGTCAGCCACATTGATGAAAAACTGCGAACTGGCAGAGTGAGGCGCCGCTGTTCTCGCCATCGCAACCGTATACTTTTTATTCTTTAAGCCATTTTTAGCTTCGTTTTCAATATTAGCCTTTGTTGGCTTTTGCTGCATATCTTCGGTCATACCGCCGCCTTGAACCATGAAATTAGGAATGACTCGGTGGAAGATTGTGCCATCAAAGAAGCCATCTTCAACGTAATCGGTGAAGTTTTTAGCTGAAATAGGAGCTTTTTCAGTGTCTACGGCAAGATGAATATCGCCCATGTTGGTTTGTAGAATAATCATGATATTTGGAGGTAATGTAAAAAGTGAGATTATATCGTAAGGTGGTCACTAAATGGATTTTTAGGATGGGGCTTGGGAAGGGTGGAAAGCTCAGATGTTACTTTTAAATGGTTGAATATTAATCCCTTCCCCAACATACATTTATCTTAAGATGGTTGTAAAATTGCATAATGTGCAATTTGGCAACTATCTTAACTTATTTCGCTTATAGCACTTTCATAAAGAGCGTCGTTCGAGTATAATTGTCCTCTTTTTAGCAAACAGTTTAGGATTTGTTATGTACGCAGTTATTAAAACAGGTGGAAAGCAATACAGAGTTACCGAAGGTGAAACTCTGAAAATTGAGAAGCTTGAAGTTGAGCCTGGTAAGAAAGTAACTTTCAAAGAAGTTTTGATGGTTGCCGATGGTGACAACGTTCAAGTGGGTTCTCCACTCGTTGCAAAAGCCACTGTAGAAGCAAAAGTTATTTCTCAAGGCAAAGGCAAAAAAGTTCATATTTTAAAATTTAGACGTCGTAAGCACTCGATGAAACAACAAGGCCATCGCCAGTTGTTCACCGAAGTACAAATCGATAAGATTAAGGCATAAGGAGCACCCATGGCACATAAAAAGGCAGGCGGTAGTACTAATAACGGAAGAGATTCCGTATCCAAAAGACTCGGCGTAAAACGTTTTGGTGGTCAAGTCGTTTTAGCGGGCAACATTTTAGTCCGTCAAAGAGGCACTAAGTTCCACCCGGGAACAAACGTACGCAAAGGCAAGGACGACACTTTGTTTGCTGTTGCAGATGGCAAAGTTCAGTTTGAGAAGAAAGGCAAGTTCAATAGACAATTCGTTTCTATCGTAACGGCTTAATTCACAGCCTTGAATTAATTACAAAAAGCGCCTTTGGGCGCTTTTTTATTATCCAATATGTAATAATAATCTTTTTTGAAATAAATACCTATATGAAGTACGCAATCGTTTTCCCTGGCCAAGGCTCACAATCCCTTGGCATGTTGTCTGATTTAGCAAGCAATTTTTCCCTTGTTAATAACGTTTTTACTGAGGCCAGTGATGCGCTCGGTATTGATTTATGGAAACTCACTCAAGAAGATCAAGACGCACTTAATCAAACGCAAAATACCCAGCCAGCAATGCTTGCGGCAGGATTTGCTACTTATCGAGTGCTTGCGAGTGAAGTCGACTTATCGTCAATTTGCATGGCGGGCCATAGTTTGGGCGAATACACAGCCTTGGTTGCTTCTGGGTCACTGGATTTTTCTGAAGGCATTAAGTTGGTAAGAAAACGCGCAGAACTCATGCAGTCAGCCGTGCCAGTGGGTACAGGCGCAATGGCGGCTATTTTGGGTTTGGATGATGACAAAGTTGTACAAATATGCGCCAATGCAAATGGCGTGGTTGAAGCGGTTAATTTTAACTCTCCGGGTCAAGTTGTGATTGCTGGCGATAAAGATTCGGTTGAAGCAACGTGCGCAGTGATGAAAGAAGCCGGCGCTAAGCGCGCGGTAATCTTGCCAGTCAGTGTACCTTCTCATTGCTCTTTGATGAATGAGGCGGCAGAGGAGTTTTCACTTTCAGTAGACGCTACAAACTTCAATCAAGTTGGCAATGTTCTGCATAATGTTGATGCTGCTGTGGCAAATAACACCGACGAGATAAAATCAAAATTGGTGGCGCAACTTCACAAGCCCGTTTTATGGACGTCAACAGTGCAAGCAATGTCAGCCATGGGTGTGGAAAAATTAATCGAAACGGGTCCAGGCAAGGTGTTGGCTGGACTGACAAAACGTATTGATAAATCATTGAAGGGGTCAGCTGTCATTAATGTTGATACGCTTCGCTCAGTTATAGAAGAAATTAAATAAGGGAGACATCATGTCACATTTAGAAGGAAAAATAGTGTTAGTCACAGGAGCCAGTCGTGGCATCGGTCAAGCAATCGCCTTGACTTTGGGTCATGCGGGCGCAACAGTCATTGGCACGGCGACCAGTGACAAAGGCGCTGAGGCTATCTCAAATACCTTCAAAGAGAATGGTATTGCTGGTCAAGGTTTAACCTTAAACGTGACGAATAACGACCAAATTGCTGAAGTCATGAGTACAATCGTTGAAAATCACGGCTCGGTTGATATTCTTGTCAACAATGCCGGTATCACTCGCGACAACTTATTGATGCGCATGAAAGAAGACGAATGGGATGATATTATGAATACTAATCTCTCTTCGGTTTACAAGATGTCAAAAGCTGTTTTGCGCGGCATGATGAAGAAAAAAGCGGGTCGCATTATTTCAATCGCCTCTGTTGTGGGTGCTATGGGTAATGCCGGTCAGACTAATTATGCAGCCGCTAAGGCTGGCATTATGGGCTTTACCAAGTCACTTGCAAGAGAAGTCGGTACGCGAGGCATTACGGTAAATGCCGTTGCCCCAGGTTTTATCCAAACCGACATGACCGATGCACTGCCTGAAGAGCAAAAAGCATCACTCGCTTCTCAAATTCCACTCGGAAGACTGGGCACGCCTGATGAAGTTGCGCAGACGGTTTTGTTTTTAGCGGGTGAGGGTGGTGCTTATATTACAGCGCAAACTATCCATGTCAACGGCGGCATGTACACTGTTTAAACTTCTTGGGCGGTATTTTTGCCCATATTTTTGTTTCTAGAAAATTCGGAACAGTCATTGACTATTTGTCAACTCCTGCCCAGTATTTTCTAGCGCCGCAATCTGAATAAAAATACTGCCGAATAATGTTTAAACAGGCAATGTAGGTAATTCAAAATAAACTAATTACATAGCCATTTAGAGAATTTCCAAAATTTTTGAGTATTGGCTGAGTTTTCATTAAAAACCCACTAAAAACAACTTTTTTAATATGTTTTCAGCGGTTTTTAGGTATTTTGAGCGGCCAATAAGCAGCCATTATTAAAATTTCCGAGAAGGTGAATTGGCGCTAGCCAAGAGAGGCTGGCCGAAGGTGA
>CAJXHL010000044.1 GCA_913054335.1 uncultured Gammaproteobacteria bacterium
CTTGCTTCACAAGCTGCAGGTGGTACTGACAGAGCAGCCATTCAAGCACAAGTGATGAATGTAGCTAACGCTCCAGGTATTCAATGTAATGCTGGTGAATTAGGCACTTGCTTGAAGTATATTTCTGGCGGTCTAGTAGTTGATTACGTAGGTGCAACCGGCGTTGAGCTGGATGCAGGTGGTACAGCTAATGGCTCATATTCAGAGAGTGAAGTTATTGGTGGTGTGTTTACTAGCGTAAAGATCCATAAATAATAAGCTTTAAATATCTATGAAAAGCCCATCCTGTGATGGGCTTTTTTTTCATTTTTTTTATCATCAAAGCAAATAATTAAGACTAAGGATTATTATCCACTTAAACAATGTGGCGCTATAATATGACTTTCTATGGCATCAATAAAATTGACTTATGAGTAATAAAGAAGTGCTGGATAATGTAAAAAACGCGATAAAACCTTTGTTTGAGAAAATTAATATCAGCGAACTTTTCTCTTTGGAGGTGATGATTGCACCAAAATTGATTACCATTCTCTATTGGCTGCTATTGTTCTTAGCAATTGGTAGCGGGCTGGGCGCAATATTCGATGGTGATGTTTTTCGAGGTTTATTTTTAATGGCGAGCATCTCAATTGGTGGGCGAATTGTCTGTGAATTATTGATTGTCATTTTTCGTATCAATGAAACCTTGCATGAAATAAACAGTAGAGAGAAAGAATCTTCCCCTGTTTCGGAGGTTGTGAGCCCTACTGGTGATATTAAGCAACCCTCAAAGGATGGCGAAAATAAGTAATAATCATAATAACAATGCTGTCGTTTGGGTTGATATTCCGGTTGTGGATTTGCTTCGTGCAGCAGATTTTTACAACAGTGTGCTCGATAGAGAGGTTGATATTACAGAATTCGATGAGTTTACATTTGCAACGATTGAACATAGCAATGGTAGTGGCGGCTGTCTCTATCCAGACAGTGATCACGTGCCAAGCGAAAGTGGTCCACTCGTATACTTTGGTGTAGAGGGGCGACTAGAAGAGGCTGTTACAGAATGTGTGAAAATGGGAGGTGAAATTGTGCAAGATACTCATCAGATTGGTAATTTTGGCATGCGCGCCGTTATCAAAGACTCAGAGGGTAATAAAATTGCTCTGCATTCCACCACTGGCAGCTAAGCTTTAAAGAAAAATTTAGTTACCGTAACGGACTGCTGATGAACAGAGGCGTTCTCCTTATTCTTTCTGGCTACCTTATTTGGGGCTCGTTCCCGCTTTATTGGTCGCTTCTTAACCATGTTGAGCCCAGTGAAATACTGGTGCATAGGGTAATATGGTCTATTCCAGTTTTACTTTTATTCGTTGGGTTTAAGCCTTCATGGCGTAGCAATGTGCGTTCGGCACTTGGCAATAGGGGCGAGTTGCTACTCTTATTGATTACCGGCATTCTGATTTGTATTAACTGGGGTACTTATATTCTCGCGGTTAGCATGGGTCGCGTGATTGAAGGGTCTATGGGCTATTTTCTAGCGCCAATATTAAATATATTGGGTGGCTTTATATTTTTCAAAGAGCGCGTCTCTACGCTACAAAAGTTCTCCATCGGCTTTGCATCTATGGGTTCGCTTTATTATGTTTTTAGTGTTGACGTGTTTCCTTGGCTTGGCTTTATATTGGGTTTTTCTTTTGCCGCCTATGGCTTGATGAGAAAATCCATGAACTCACCAGCAGTGCCAGGTTTGCTTGTTGAAACTCTATTAATTTTGCCAGTAACTTTACTGTTTGTTATCTGGATGGTTGGTAACACTAAGATAGCTTTTTTAACTGTTGATAGCGCTACAGATGCATTACTAATTATGGCTGGCATAGTGACTGTTGTGCCATTGGCATTATTTACTGCAGGTGCTAGAATTTTGCCGATGACAACCGCGGGAATATTGTTTTTTATTACGCCAACTCTACAGTTTTTGATTGGTTATTTATTTTTTAATGAACCGTTTAATGCCGATCAATTTATCGGCTTTATTGGCATTTGGTCTGGCTTATTACTTTACTGCTATTCTTTGATGAAAAAAACCTAATGGATTCCTTTGTAGCTACACTTATCTATTGGTCTGCCTTTACTTTTAGCGCCAGTCCATTCTGGACAACCTTGATGGAAGTATCGCGCTATTCGTCATTTGGAAACATCTACAAAAATTACCTGATTTTTTTGTTGGTCTGTTGGTTGCCAATTCTTATCATTATTGGCACAGTGATGGGTGTTCTTGGTGGCTTCAACACGGCACTGACAAACACACTTTATTTTGTGGGCGCGTTTGTTATTTTTTACCTTTGTTGGCAGGTGATACGCTCGAAGCGTAATCCAAATATCAAAATTGATTTTAATTGGAAGGCAATGTCTTTACTAACTTGGTTTAACCCTAAAACTTGGCTCGTGGTGCCTCCTGGCTTCTTGATTGCTAACTATACCGACTCGTTACCAGTCAATATTGCAATTTTCTATTTGAGTGGTATTCCTTTTTTCTTGCTTGGTGTGCTTTGTTGGAGCTTGCTTGGACGTCAGGGCGCAAAGATATCCAAAAACAAACTTAGCTATTTCAATGCAGCTTTACTGGCCTTCTTTGGTTTTTATCTTCTTTATGAAGGTTTTCAAATAATTGGTTTGTAGCACCCAATAAATTGTATTGACTTCAATGCGCTTATGATAATATAACGTTGCTCAAACTACCAATCGTGTTAATTGGACAGTTGTTTTTTGTCCATTGATGGAGGAATTTGTGAAAAATACAAAAAGCATGCACCCCACGGTATTTAGTGCGCTGCACACAAATTGCAAAGAGGAATTAGACGAACTTTATAAGAGTTGGGCCAAGCGTTATGATGCGGATGTTTTGAATACAATTGGCTATATTGGACACATAATCAGTACTGAGTTGTTGCTCAAATATTTGTCTGCAACCGATGCCCGTATTCTCGATGCCGGTTGTGGCACCGGGCTTGTCGGTGAGATTCTTGAGCGCAAAGGCTTTGATGATGTTGTTGGTGTTGATTTTTCACAATCTATGCTTGATCAGGCCGGAGAAAAAAGTATTTATCGTTCCTTAGAGCTTGGAGACTTAACCCAAGATTTTGCATTTGATGACAATACCTTTGATGCTATTATTTGTGCCGGCACATTTACTTGTGGCCATGTTGGGCCGGATGCTCTGATTGAGATGGTGCGCGTTTGTAAAATTAGTGGCTACATCAGTTTTACTGTTCGAGAGCAAGAGTGGGATGGTGCGCCTTATGCTGAGATTATAGCCAAACTTGAGCAGGATGGAAGATGGCATTGCATCGAGCAGATCTATACAGATTACATTCTTAATGAGGGTGTCAGTTGCCAGTTGTGCCTTTTCCAGGTTTGCTAGTGGCTAAGCAGATGGTGAGTGATTCACGCAGGTACGATATCGATTGGCTCAGAGTCATTGCCATTGCGATCCTCATCATTTACCATGCCGTTGTTAGTTTTCAACCTTGGGCGTTGGATATTGCCTTTATCCAAAGCGAACAAAGCTTAGTGTGGCTTTGGATTCCAATGGAGTTGGTCAATATTTGGCGCATTCCGTTGTTGTTTTTTGTCTCTGGTATGGGTGTGTGTTTTGCGATGAGAAAAAGAGATTGGAGGGGTTTGCTTGAAGAAAGATTGAAACGCATTTTATTGCCACTCGTTTTTGGTGCTTTGGTGATAGTGCCAATGCATTTTTTGGTTTTTCAGTTGCATTATCCAAATATATATTTAGAGTACTGGCCAAGCATGGGGCACTTATGGTTTCTGGGTAATATTATGGCTTATGTTATTCTGTGTTTGCCAATATTTCATTTTTTTCAAAAAACACCAGAAAATGCATTTATTGAGCTCCTAAAACGTTTGTTAAAAAGCCCATTGGGTTTGGTAATTATTGCCATTCCTTTTATTGTAGAAGCACTTGTCATTGCGCCACATTATTTCAGTATGTACGCCGATACACTTCACGGATTTTTAATTGGTTTACTCGCCTTTTTCTTTGGCTATTGTTTTGTAAGTATTGGCGATGTTTTCTTTAAATTGGTGTATAAGCACAAGTTGTGGCTATTTCTAACAGCCTTGCTGTTGTATTTCATTCGTTTGCTTGTGTTTGGATTGGCGTATGTGCCAGTCTGGTTAATATCGATAGAATCGATGTTATGGCTGTACGCTGTTTTTGGCTATGCCTACGGTTACCGTAACCAGCCGAGTGCATTGTTAAGTTATTTAAGTCCAGCTGTTTATCCAATCTATATTATGCATATGTTTTTTCAGTACTTGACCAGCAGTTATGTTCTAAAGTTCGATATGTCTGCTGTATTGCAAGTTGTTGTAATTATTGTTTTTACGCTGGTGTTTAGCTGGTTGAGTTATGAACTGATTGTGAAAAGGGTTCGCTATCTTAGACCTTTGTTTGGTCTCAATTATAAATAAGGTTTAAGTGCATTATGTCTAGTCCTTTAACCAATCAGAATAAAGCCTATTTGTTTGCCGCTCTGGCCATATTTTTTTGGTCAACTGTAGCATCTGCGTCTAAATTATCACTTGAGTATTTGTCCCCGATACAGCTGGTTTTCTATGCTACATTATTTTCACTTGCTGCGCTTTTTATAATCATATTAGTGCAGGGTAAATTTCATTTAATTCGGCGATTTTCAAAATCTGAAATATCAAAGCTAGCGATGCTTTCGGTGCTTAATCCTTGTCTTTACTACATTATTCTTTTTGAGGCTTATGATGTATTGAGTGCACAGGAGGCTATGGCTATTAACTACTCCTGGGTAGTGATGATGGTGTTGTTATCGATTCCTATCCTTAAACAAAAGATGAGCGTTAAGGCCTTTCTTGGGGTTATTGTTAGTTATGTGGGTGTGCTTATTATCGCCACAAAAGGCAATCTATTTTCTTTCGAGTTTGGCAATACTCGTGGCGTTGTTCTGGCGTTATCGACAACCGTTATTTGGGCGTTATTTTGGTTATTTAACACAAAAAAAAGTAACGACACCGTCGTCAGTCTTTTCTTAATATTTTTATTCAGTTTGCCTTTTATTGTGCTGGCGGTTTTTCTAGGGTCAACATTCGAACCGCCTACCGCCAAAGGTCTACTGGGTGCTGTGTATATTGGTTTGTTCGAAATGGGCATCACTTTTGCGCTTTGGCAGTCTGCTTTAAGCTTGTCCTCAACAGTTGCCCGCGTCACAAGTCTCGCTTTTATCACGCCGTTTTTATCTTTGGTGGTGCTATATTTTGTTATCGATGAAGTGATTATGCTCTCGACCGTCATTGGCATTGTGCTTATCATTGTAGGCTTGTTATTGCAAAAGCATTTCACCGATAAATCCAATTATTGAGAGTGATTATTTATTTTATAATTCAGTTTTATAGTTTTGATTAGGAAATCCAAATGAATATTTCACTAAAAGGTAAGCGCGTTTTTATAACTGCCGGCGGCGATGGTATGGGCAGGGCAACGGCGATTGCTATGCATGATATTGGTGCAAAAGTGTTTACCTGTGATATTGATGAGGATTCTTTAAAAACGCTGCCACAGGGGATTGAAACTTTTGTTTGTGATGTTTCAGAATCCAGTAATCTAGACCAAATTTTTGACGAAATTTTGCCACAAGGTCTTGATATATTAGTCAATAATGCCGGCATTAGTGGGCCGACAAAACCCGTTGAAGAAATTAGCGATGATGAGTGGGATAGCTGTATGGCTGTGGGTATTAATGCGCAATTTTATTGCGTGAGAAGGGTGGTGCCAATTTTCAAAAAGCAACAAAGCGGGGTGATTATTAATTTAATTTCAGGTGCGGGTATACTTGGCTTTCCGAATCGTACACCTTATTCGGCAGCTAAGTGGGCAGTCACAGGCTTTACCAAAACTTTAGCAATGGAGCTCGGACCTGATAACATTCGGGTCAATGGCATTGTTCCGGGGAACGTCAATGGTGACCGAATGGAGAGGGTGATTAGTGCGCACGCACTAGCCGATAATATTGAACCAGAGGAAGTGCGCAGAATGTACGCAATTGGCACATCGATGCAGTGTTTTGTCGATCCAGAAGAAATTGCACATTCTATTTGCTTTTTGGCATCAGATTTTGGCAAACATATTTCTGGGCAAATCTTGGCTGTTGATGGCCACACGGAAACACTTTACCCAAGAAGCTGAATCTTGTTTTTTGATAGATGTGTCTCAGGAGACGAGATATAATAAGGCAGTACATATAGTGACTTATTTGTAGAAATTTAGGAAAAAAAAATGACTGATTGTTTATTTTGTAAAATTATTGCTGGCGATATTCCTGCAGAAAAACTCTATGAGGATGATAAAGTTTTAGCATTTAAAGACGTTAATGCGCAGGCGCCCGAGCATTTTTTGGTGATTCCAAAAGAACATATCTCAACACCTAATGACGCAAATAATGCTGAATTAATGGGAGAGTTGATCTTAACAGCGACAAAGATTGCCAAAGAGCGTGGTTTTGCCGAGAGTGGCTACCGACTGGTGATGAATTGCAATGCGGATGGTGGACAAGTTGTTTTTCATATTCACTTGCATTGCTTGGGCGGTCGTAAAATGACTTCGCCACTTGGCTGATAAATTGAGCCTGCTTAAAATAGCATGTGATTCTATTTTAAGCATCTTTATCATGTTCTCAAATTGAAGAAGGGTATTAACATCAGTAGCTTATAAATGATTAAGGGGCTGACACCTAATAACTCTCTTTAAGCAGACTTTTTAAGTCTACCAGTAGTTTACTTGGTGTGCCTATATTGAATCTCCATTCACACTCTTTGAGAAACAAGTTAAAGTTTTGTCTGGGAATGCCGTTAAATTTTCTCATGTGTCTTTTTGCTTGATTACACTCGTTTCAGTACCCCCTGGAGGGGTAAAAGTTTTCAATACCGTTAATATGGTTTTGTTTCTGAGCAAACAATTTAGAATGGTTAATTCTGTAATGTTTAAACTCGAATACATCTAGTGCATTATAGGAGCGCCAACAGTCATTGTAAACAATGCTATCAGGCTCTATTCTACTACGTATGATAGGCATTAAGATTTTTGTCTTAGTATCTAGCACTATCTGAGTATAAACCTTTCCACCTCGTTTTAAGATACCAAACACAGCAACCTTGCCTGCAGCACCTCTACCACGCTTACCTTTCCTAACTCCGCCAAAATCACTTTCATCCAATTCAATTGATCCGCCAAACTGCTCGCTACGATCTTGCTGTTTAAGAGCAATCTTCTCTCGCAGCTTGTGGAAGAACCGCACTCCACTATTGCGATGAATTCCAACTAAGTCTGCAGCTGTTCTTGCTGTTGCACCTGCGATGAAGTATTTCATTAACTCTAATTGTTTATTTTTACTTAACTTACAATGTTTTATGTACATTTGACAACCCTAACATATTAAATGTTAGGTGTCAGCTCCATGATTAAATTTATTAGCCTTCCTTAAACCCAACTTTAAAATCTATTTACAACAATCTTAAATTATCTTAACGAGACGCCCAGTTGAATTAAAATAGCATAAACCGCACGATAATCTCGTGCAAAATCAATTATCAGACAAAGGAATGAATGAGCCAGATTGGCCTTGAGCAACAGAGTGTAGGAGAGTTTAGTGAGCGTGCCTATCTTGACTATTCGATGTATGTCATCCTTGACCGTGCACTACCGTTTATTGGCGATGGTCTAAAGCCTGTCCAGCGTCGCATTATTTATGCGATGAGCGAGTTGGGCTTAAAGTCTACGGCAAAATTCAAAAAATCAGCAAGAACCGTCGGTGACGTGTTGGGCAAGTTCCATCCACATGGTGACAGTGCTTGTTATGAAGCGATGGTACTGATGGCGCAGCCATTTTCCTATCGTTATCCATTTATTGACGGGCAAGGCAACTGGGGCGCGCCGGATGATCCTAAGTCTTTCGCAGCAATGCGTTATACGGAATCCAAGTTATCGCCTTATGCAGACCTCTTGCTTAGTGAAATCAATCAAGGAACAGTTAATTGGGCTGATAATTTCGATGGTTCGTTGCAAGAGCCTAAGCAGTTACCAGCTCAAGTACCTAATTTATTACTAAATGGCACTTCTGGTATTGCGGTTGGCATGGCAACCGATGTGCCGCCACATAATTTAACTGAGGTAATGTTAGCTTGTATTAAATTACTTGAAAAGCCTTCAACAGATCTCGACACTTTGCTCGAGATTATTCCAGCCCCAGATTACCCGACAAACGCTTATATTGTTAGCCCCGCTCAAGAGTTACGCGCCATGTACGAAACAGGTAATGGCTCAGTAAAGATGCGTGCCAGCTATGTTAAAGAAGACGGTGAAATTGTGATTGATGCATTACCTTACCAGACGTCTGGCGCCAAAGTGATTACTCAAATTGCCAGTCAAATGCGTGCTAAAAAACTGCCTTTGGTGGATGATATTCGTGATGAATCTGATCATGAAAATCCAACGCGTATCGTTATTGTGCCTCGCTCCAATAGAGTAGATACTGAACAGTTGATGTTGCATTTATTTGCCACGACAGATCTTGAGAAAAATTATCGTGTCAATATGAATGTGATTGGTCTTGATGGTAAGCCTCAAGTGAAGGCGCTTATTCCACTGCTTAAAGAGTGGCTGCAATTTAGAACACAGGTTGTTGTTAATCGATTGGAATGCCGATTGGGTAAAATTCTTGATCGTTTGCATATCCTTGAGGGCTTATTGATTGCCTATCTGAATATTGATGAAGTAATCGCCATCATTCGATCAGAGGACAAGCCTAAACCGGTGCTAATGAAGCACTTTAAACTCAGTGACATTCAAGCCGAAGCCATTCTTGAATTGAAGTTACGCCACTTGGCAAAACTTGAAGAAGTAAAAATAAAGGCAGAAGAAAAAGCACTTGGTAAAGAGCGCAAAACTCTTGAGTTAATACTGTCCAGTGATACTCGCCTAAAAACATTTATTAAAAAAGAATTAAAAGCGATTGTTGAAGAGTTTGGTGATCAGCGCCGCTCTCAAATCAATCAGGACGTCACATTGTCACAAGCCTTGAGTGAGGATGATTTAATCCCTGCTGAAAATGTTACTGTCGTGCTAAGTGACAAAGGTTGGGTAAGGGCTGCCAAAGGCCATGATATTGATCCCGCATCGCTTAACTACAAATCTGGTGATTCTTATCTGAAAAGCGCCCAAGGTAGAAGTAATAAGTTAGCCTTTTTTATGGATTCAACTGGACGCGCTTATTCGCTTTCTGCCAATAGTTTGCCAAGTGCAAGAGGTCAAGGCGAGCCTTTAACTGGCAGACTGACGCCGCCATTGGGTGCTGAATTTAAGGATGTGGTGATGGGAGAAGACTCACAACTTATCATGCTTGCTTCAGACGCAGGTTACGGTTTTATTGCCACCCTTGGAGACTTAAGTTCAAAAACTAAATCTGGCAAAAATGCCATTACTTTGCCTAATGAATCGGCGGCGATGAATATTGTCTTTGTTCAAAACATAGAATCTCAATTTGTCTGCGTTGCTACCAATCGTGGACGATTATTGGTGTTTCCAGTGTCCGAATTGCCACAGCTTGCAAAAGGTAAAGGCAATAAATTGATTCAAATTCCAGCCAAGGATATAAAAGCAAGGGAGGAGTTTGTGGTTGGTTTGTGCGTCATCACTGAAGAGCAGAAGCTAAAAGTCTATTCTGGTAAGCGGCACCTAAGCATTAAATTCGCCGATTTAACAAACTACATTGGCCACAGAGCTCGGCGTGGTAATATGTTGCCTAAGGGCTATCAAAATGTTGTTGGACTTGAGGCTACGGAGTAAATAGCACATTGATTCTAAGTGTAATTTTTCAGTCTAAACAGGTATAATCTTCCTTTTTAACAATTTTTCCGAAAATGTTCGTCCTAAAAATTGTAACAGATTTCGCATCTGCTCATTCTCTGCGCAACTATCCTGGCGATTGTTCGAGACTCCACGGTCATAATTGGGGTGTTGAGGTATCGGTGTGTTCAGAAGTTCTGAACGACATGGGGATTGCTATTGATTTTCGGGAAATAAAGAATCAGACTAAGGCTGTTGCTAAAAGGCTTGATCATCAGTATCTGAATGAAATCCAACCATTTGATGTGCTTAATCCAACTGCTGAAAATATTGCAAAATATATATTTGATGAAGTCGGTCTTTTGATCAACACAAAGGATGTCAAAGTCAAAGAAGTTACTATTTGGGAAACAGCTAGGTCTGCAGTCACATACTCACAATAAAACAAATATGAAAAGCCATAACTTGCCTGACACACAAAACATAGCGGATATCCGCAACATCATTATTAATGAAGTTGGTATCAAGGATATTTCTCACCCCATTACTTTTGTCAATCGTGCAGGTGAATCTTGCCATTCCGTGGCTAATTTCACTATGACCGTTAGTTTGCCAGCTAATGTCAAGGGTACTCATATGTCGCGCTTTGTCGAAATTTTAAACGAGCAGGAATGTTCATTTACTGCACAGAGTTTCGTTGACCTAGTGGTAAGAGTGGCCGATAAGCTTAATTCAGATAGTGCTCATATTAGTGTCGAATTTCCATTTTTTAGAAAAAAAGCCGCACCTTCTTCGGGTGTTGAAAGTTTAATGGATTACCAAGTGACGATTAATGGCAGGTTAAGTGAAGGTCAGGCTGACGTTTCCATGAAAGTTGTTGTACCAGTGACGAGTCTCTGTCCATGCTCTAAGAGTATTTCAAAATATGGGGCTCATAACCAAAGATCGCATATTACCATTGAGGCTAGAGCGACAAAGGGTGCTGAATTAGCGCTTGAAGATTTGATTGACTTGGCTGAACAAAAAGCCTCTTGCGAGCTTTATGCTATTCTTAAACGCGAAGATGAAAAGATAGTGACCGAAAGAGCTTATGATAATCCTGCATTTGTTGAGGACTTAGTGCGAGACATTGCTGTAGAACTCAACAATAATGACAAAATTAATTTCTACTGTCTAGAGTCTGAAAACTTTGAGTCGATTCACAATCATTCTGCTTACGCTTTAATCAAGAACCAAAAATAATTCCTATGAAGTACTTAACTGATAACGTCCGTATTACGTCAAGTGCCCCTATGGTGGCGCCAAATACACTGATAAGTAAATACCCATTGTCTGAGCAAGCTTCGCAAGGCGTGTATCACGCGAGACAAGTCATCAAAGACATTCTTTTTGGTCATGATAAGCGTTTGATGGTTTTGGTCGGCCCTTGTTCAATTCATGATACTAAGGCGGCGCGCGAATACGCTGAAAAACTTTCAAACTTAAAAGATGAATTAGATGAAGATTTATTTATCGTTATGCGTGTTTATTTTGAAAAGCCACGCACAACCGTTGGCTGGAAGGGTCTAATTAACGATCCTTATTTAGATGAAAGTTTTGACATTGACCATGGTCTTTCTCGTGCCCGTCACTTGCTGTCTGATTTAGCTGAAATGGGTATGCCTGCTGGTGTTGAGTATTTGGATATTCTGACACCACAATACTTATCCGACCTTATCTCTTGGGGTGCTATTGGCGCACGTACAACAGAAAGTCAATCACATCGTGAATTAGCGTCAGCACTATCATGCCCTGTTGGCTTTAAAAACGGTACGGGCGGCTCTTTAACGGTTGCAATTGATGCAATCACCTCGGCTAACAGCCCTCATCACTTGCTCTCAGTCAACAAAAAAGGCGGTATTAGCCACTTTACCACTTCAGGCAATGAGACGGCTCATATCATCCTTAGGGGTGGTCATGACGGCCCTAATTACTCACAGAGTCACGTTGAAAAGACCTGCGAGTCATTGAAAGACAAAAATTTGATTGAAAAAGTGATGGTGGATTTCTCTCACGCAAACTCTGAAAAACAATTCAAGAATCAAATAAAAGTGGGTGCTGACATTGCACGGCAAATTGAATCTGGCTCGGAGAGTGTGTTCGGTGTAATGATTGAGTCGCATCTTAATGAGGGCAATCAAAAAGTAGGTCCATTGGCCTCGCTTGAATACGGTGTTAGTATCACCGACAGTTGCCTTGGTTGGGACGATACTGAGGCACTGCTGCGGACTCTGGCAAAGTCTGTCAATAAGCGCAATAAATAAGCTCTTTTTTCTGCACAATATCAGACGATTTTAGCTGTGTTTTTTGCCCATCTAGGGTACAATAAAATCTAGCTTTCTTTATGGTTTTTTTGTATGTCTGACAACGTCGATTCCCCAGAGTATCTCGAGCCAAAATTTCCCATCGTAACCATCGAAGACGAAATGCGCGATTCCTACTTGGAATACGCCATGAGCGTTATTGTTGGGCGTGCTTTACCTGATGTTAGGGACGGACTAAAACCTGTTCACAGACGCGTACTTTTTGCCATGGATGTGCTTGGCAACGACTACAATAAATCTTACAAAAAATCCGCCCGTATTGTTGGTGACGTCATTGGTAAATACCACCCCCACGGTGACACCGCTGTTTACGACACTATTGTACGTATGGCGCAGCCATTTTCAATGCGCAATATTCTGGTCGATGGTCAGGGTAACTTCGGTTCTGTTGATGGCGACAGTGCAGCCGCTATGCGATACACAGAAATTCGTATGGCTAAGCTCTCTCACGAGCTACTTAGAGACCTCGATAAAGACACTGTCGATTTTATAGAGAATTACGATGGCTCTGAAAGCGAGCCATCAGTTTTGCCTACTCGAGTCCCTAACTTATTAGCCAATGGCTCATCGGGTATTGCGGTGGGTATGGCAACCAATATCCCGCCACATAATCTCACCGAAGTGATTGATGCTTGTTTGCGCGTAATTGATAACGATGACATCACCGTTGATGAGTTATTAGAAATCATGCCAGGGCCTGATTTTCCGACGGCTGGTATTATTAATGGTGCTGCTGGTATTCGTGAAGCTTATGAGACAGGTAAAGGCAAAATTTACATGCGTTCGCGCTCTCATGTTGAAGGCGAAGACAAGCAAAGTATTGTGGTCACTGAACTGCCTTACCAGGTCAATAAAGCCCGCTTAATTGGCAAAATTGCTGAGTTAGTTAAAGATAAGAAGATTGATGGTATTACTGGTCTTAGAGATGAGTCCGATAAAGATGGTATGCGTATGGTTATTGAGCTGCGTCGCGGTGAAGTGCCAGAGGTTATGCTTAACAATCTCTACAAGCTAACGGAGATGCAAACAGTCTTTGGTATAAACATGGTGGCCATCGATGGTGGTATGCCAAAACTGATGAATCTCAAATCGATTTTGAGTGCCTTTATAGCGCATCGTCGTGAAGTGGTTACTCGTCGCTCTATTTTTGAACTTAACAAAGCCAAAGATCGTGCCCACCTTTTAGAGGGCTTGTCGGTCGCACTACACAATATTGACGAAATTATTGAGCTGATAAAAGCAGCGCTAAGTCCAGCAGACGCTAGAGTGGGTTTGATAGCCAAAACTTGGGATGGCTCTGTTATTAAAGAACTGATTGGTGATCGCGACATGTCGCAGTTCAAGCCGCAGGATTTGGCAAACGACTTAGGCTTGCAGAAAAATGGTGATTACCAATTGTCTGAAAAGCAGGCGCAAGCCATTCTTGATTTAAAACTTCATCGATTAACTGGCCTTGAAAAAGACAAAATCTTTAATGAATTTAATGAGCTTTTAGAGCAAATCAAAGCACTGTTAGATATTCTACAAAATCCTGACTTGCTAATGCAGGTGATTCGTGATGAGCTTTCTGAGATTCGTGAGAACTTCGGTTCAGCGAGAGTGACCGAAATCATTGAGCATAAGATTGATCTGACACTGGAAGATTTGATTGCGCAAGAAGAGCGTGTTGTGACACTTTCGCATGGCGGCTACGTTAAGGCGCAATCACTGAGTGATTATCGCGCCCAACGTCGTGGTGGCAAAGGCAAGGCAGCGACAAAGATGAAAGACGAAGACTTTGTTGATCAGCTGTTTATTGCTAATTCACACGATACCGTACTTTGTTTCTCTTCAACAGGCAAGGTGCATTGGCTCAAAGTTTACGAGTTACCAATGGCATCACGCACTGCCAGAGGCAAGCCAATTGTTAACTTACTACCGCTTGATAATGAAGAGTCTATTAACGCCATCTTGCCGGTGAAAGAATTTAGTGAGGATCAGTTTGTCTTTATGGTGACCAGCTCAGGAACTTGTAAGAAAACTTCATTAACTAACTTCTCTCGTCCAAGAAAAGGCGGCATCATTGCCATTGAGCTTCGTGACGATGATAAATTAGTGGGTGTTGAAATCACTGCGGGTGAGCACGATATTTTATTGTTCTCTTCGGCAGGCAAGTCAATCAGATTCCGAGAGTCTGATGTCAGAGCTGTTGGTCGCACGGCAATTGGTGTTCGTGGCATTAAACTTGCTAAAGGGGATGAGGTCGTCTCGCTGATTGTTGCACATGCTGCTGATCCTATTTTGACAGCCACAGAAAAAGGCTATGGCAAGCGCACTTGTCTTGATGAGTACCGACAACAAGCGCGAGGTGGTTCTGGCGTTATTTCGATTAAGACATCGGCTCGCAATGGACGTGTTGTTGGCGCTATCCAGGTGACTGACGAGGATGAAATGATGCTTATTTCTAACAAGGGTACATTGGTTAGGGCTCGTGCAGCCGATGTGTCTATTATTGGTCGTAACACTCAAGGTGTGACTTTGATCAACATTGCAGAGAATGAGCAATTGGTGTCAATAGCCAAAATTGCCGAATCTGACGATGAATCTGAGCAGATGTCTGAAATTACTGGCTAGGGTTTTATCGCTTGCATGAGTTGCAAGCATGCCAAAATCGCCTTGTTTAATGGTGCATATTATAATGAACCATAAGATTGAATGTTTTGATACTTCATATCACGAAAAATGATGATTTTAAAAATCGTTTTTTTGAATCTTGGATTTTGCACTAAGAGTCAAAGTGTGTAAGAATTTGACGAATAGAGCTTTACCCAAAGCCACTAAAATTAATGTTTTCCGGCGTTACCCGGTGTTATGTTGCTAGAATTTAGTTGTTCATGACTTATAGTGTTAGCCATCATACTTTAGAGCAAAAATTGATTTTTTTATTAATATGATTTATAGTGAGACTAAAAAGAAAGATGATTAGTTTTTTTTGCAAGTTATAATAAATGCTCGGTGTGGAGGTAAGTGCATTCACATCGAGTTTTTTTTATTTAAAAAAAGGAGAGAAACATATGAACGTACGATTAACGACTAAATTAGCAGGTGCCGTAGCCGGTGCATTGTTATTGAGCACGGCTGCTAACGCTGCTTGTGGCAAAATCACTATTGCCGACATGAACTGGCCTTCGGCATCTTTGATGGCTCATGTCGACAAAGCTGTTTTGACGGCAATGGGCTGCGAAGTTGAGCTTGTAGTTGGTGCTACAA
>CAJXHL010000045.1 GCA_913054335.1 uncultured Gammaproteobacteria bacterium
TTTGTGTCAATCATTTTGGCTTTGATAGTGGAATCTTTACCATTTTAAAAGGCATAATTTTTTGAAACCCTACTTGCTGTCAAGTGATAAAATTTAACACAGTAAAATGGTAAAAATTCCCTATCCTGAAAGGCTGAGGTTAAAAAGGCTAAAAAAGTGCAGAAAAACTCTTATTAATAGCTTGTGCTATTGATTTCAAATTTTTACACATTTTTTATTCATTTTCATCACTCAGCAAATTTTAAAATGATTGACACAAAGATCTCTACTAATTGACAATTCCATGATTATTATTCCAGCTATTGATTTAAAAGATGGGCAGTGTGTGCGCTTACGACAAGGTTTGATGAATGACTCTACGGTGTTTTCAGATAACCCTTGCGAGATGGCAGCAAAGTGGGTAAAGGAAGGCGCAAGACGCTTGCATTTAGTTGACCTGAATGGTGCTTTTGAGGGCAAGCCAATTAATGCTGACTGTGTGAATGAAATTACCAAAACCTTTCCGGACTTGCCCGTGCAAATCGGTGGTGGTATTCGTGATCTAAATATTGCCAATACTTATATTGAGGCTGGTATTAGCTATCTAATCATTGGCACAATGGCAGTGACAAACCCCGAGTTTGTCTCTGAACTTTGTCGAGAGTTTCCAGGCAAAATTATTGTTGGCTTGGATGCTAATAACGGCTTTGTTGCAACCGATGGCTGGGCTAAGCAGACAGACATTCATGTTGTTGAATTATCTGCGAGGTTTGAACAAGATGGTGTGAGCTCAATTGTTTATACCGATATTGCGCGCGATGGCATGATGCAAGGTGTTAATGTTAAAGCAACTGCAGATCTAGCTAGGCAAACCTCAATCCCTATTATTGCTTCAGGTGGCATCACTAATTTGGATGACATTGCTGGGCTTCTTCACCATGCCAAGGAAGGCATTATCGGCGCGATCACAGGCAGAGCGATCTATGAAGGCATGCTTGATTTTAACGCCGCCCAAACCATGAGTGACGTTTATGATCATTGAAGTTGCTTACGCTCTTGCAGAAAAACAAACTTTATTAAGTCTTGAAGTGAAAGAGGGTATCACCCTAAAAGAAGCGATTGAGGTTTCAGGCATACTTGCTAGCTATCCACAAATTGACCTCAGCAAAGATAAAGTGGGTGTGTTTGGTAAACTTGCTAAATTGGATACGGTTTTGCGAGAAAAAGATCGTGTTGAAATCTACCGTCCCTTGATTGCCGACCCCAAACAAGTACGCAAAGAGCGTGCAGCGGCTGGTAAAGCGATGAGAGGCGGCAAAAAAGCCTAAATCAAGGTAAAATAACCCTTCTACACTATTGATTATTAATAAATGAGCGAAGAAAAACCTCCGAGTCCGACCTTTTTCCAAAAGGTTGTTAGAAAGTTCTTTTACCAACCACTTAAATCCCGTGAGCAGCTGATGCAAGCCCTAGAAGAGGCTGAAGACAATCTTGTGATTGATGCTCACTCTCGTTCTGTTATTGAGGGTGCCATTCAGGTCGAAAGCCTTAGGGTGCGTGACGTTATGGTGCCAAAAGCAAAAATGGTGATGATTGCTTCAGACACCTCGACCGAAGATCTTTTGCAGGAAATGATTCGTTCTGCACACTCGCGTTTCCCGATTCACAACAAGGAGCAGGATCGTGTTTTAGGCGTTATTCTAGCGAAGGATTTGCTTTCGCATTTTGCTGAGAATGGAAACGGTGAGTTTAATTATCGAGAATATCTTAGAGATACGCTATCGGTGCCCGAGAGTAAGCCACTCGGTGCATTGCTTCGAGAGTTTCAGCAAAGTAAATCTCATATGGCTATCGTTCTGGATGAATACGGAGAAATTGCTGGATTGGTGACTTTGGAAGACGTGCTAGAGCAAATTGTTGGTGAAATTGAGGATGAACACGACCAAGAAGAAGACTATATTATTGATTATGGGGACGGTCGTTATTTGTTGCAAGCCAGTACACCGATTACCGAATTTAACGAATTTTTTGAGACCTCGATTAAAAGTGATGATTTTGATACGGTTGCAGGAATGGTTATTGCAGGCTTTACATACTTACCTGAGCAAATGAGTGAAATTAATCTTTATGGTTTTCAGTTTAAAGTTTTAAAAACAGACTCACGCCGTTTGCATTTACTCGAGGCAACTCGGGCGAATCAAAGTCAAGAGGGCGAGTCCGAAAACGATTAAGGGTCTTGGTGTAAGGCTGAATGAAGCGACCTTGGGTTGTTTCTACGAAACTTATACTAAAGTAGGCTGCACACTGCTCTCCGAGTATAATCAGTCGGTATGAGCGCACTTGAGCAAACCACACAACTTGCCATTGATTTAATCAAAAAACAACAAGCCACTGATTTTGAAATATCTGTAGCTGAAAGTTCCGGCGTCTCCACAAATGTTCGATTGGGAGAAGTTGAGACATTGCAATACCACCTTGATACAAGTTTTGATATCAACGTTTACTTTGGTCAAAACAAGGGTCAAGCATCTAGTGTTGATTTGAGCGAACAAAGCTTGCAAAAAGCGATCGAGTCTGCCTGCTTAATTGCTAAATATACCCAAGAAGACCCCTTTAACGGCCTTGCTCCCAAGGAAAGAATGGCGTGGGACGTACCCGAATTGGACCTCTATCATCCTTGGGATTTAGATGCGAAACACAGCATCGAGCTGGCAAAAGAGTGTGAAGCTATAGCCCTAGATCAAGCTGAAATTGATAATTCTGATGGTGCAGAGTTGTCCAGTTTTGAAGGCACAAGTTTTTATGCAAATTCCAATGGCTTAATTGTCAAAGCAAGAAGTACTCGACACTCTTTGCACTGCTCTTTGATAGCCAAACGAGGTGTGGAAATGCAAACTGCGTATGACTACAGTAGTGTTCTTGATGCCAAAGACTTATTGTCGGCCAAACAGATTGGCCTTTCAGCAGCAGAATTAGCACAGCAAAAACTTGGCTCACAGCATTTAGCCTCACAAAAATGTCCAGTAATTTTTACTTCAAAGCAATCATCAGGGTTGTTTTCGCAGTTACTCAGTGCTCTTGGCGGTTCAAGACAGTACAAAAAAACTTCATTCCTGCAAGATTCACTTGGAACAATAGTACTTCCAGAAAGTATGAATATTTATGAGGATCCACTGCAACCAAAGACATTGGGGGCAAGGGCTTTTGATCAAGATGGTGTAGCCAAACAAAAACAGTTTTTCATTGAAAATGGCAGGGTGGAAAGTTATATTATGAGTCAGTACTCTGCCAATCAATTGGGTTTAGAGACAACAGCAAATTCTGGTGGCGCCAGCAATTGTCAAGTGAGCACTACTTTTGACGGTGTTTTAGATGATCTTATCAAGGAGATGCATAAGGGGTTACTTGTCACTGATTTGATGGGTCATGGCATTAATGTCACAACAGGCGACTACTCTCGCGGTGCACAGGGTTTTTGGGTTGAAAATGGACAAATTCAATACCCTATTTCTGGCATTACCATTGCTGGTAATTTGAAAACTATGCTTAATAATATCACTGCAGTTGCAAGCGATATTGATCCTAGAAGTAATATTAAAGTTGGCTCTACATTGATTAGCGAAATGACCATTGCAGGAGAGGCTTGAGTGAGAGAGTATGATGTCATCATTATCGGTGGCGGTATGGTAGGTCTTGCTTTTGCTTTAGAGTTTTCTGCACAACGAAACACTTCAATTGCTGTTGTTGATCCGGGTGAAATAAATCCAACTATTCACGAGTCTTTTCATACGCGTGTCAGTGCTATAACGCCTGTCAGTGAGGCATTTTTGAATGAGTTAAATGTTTGGGATGCTATTGCTCGAAAGCAATCATTTCATACCACCAAAGTGTGGGATCAAAATTCTCATGGCCAATTGAATTTTAATGCCTTGGATGAGGGGCTTGATCATCTTGGCAGTATTGTCGAGAATGATCTCATTCAAGCGGCATTATTCGCTTCTCTTGATCGCAAGAAAATCGAATGCATTGAAAGTCGTTTAACCGATCTAGAAAAAAACGCAAAGGGCTATCAAATCACATTAAGCGACCAAACTAAACTCAGTTGTCAACTACTTATTGGCGCAGACGGTGCTCAGTCTCAAGTGAGAAGGCTTGCGGGTATTGACACCAGTGATCATGATTATCAACAGCAAGCGATTATTGCTAATATTGCTTGTGAGAAGTCTTTTGATGGGGCAATCTGGCAGCGATTTTTATCGGACAGTATTATTGCGCTTTTGCCGCTTTCTGACAAGCAAGCCTCCATTGTTTGGTCATGTAAAAATGCGCTAGCGAGCGAGTTAACTGCGATGCAAGATACTGATTTTTGTCGGGCACTGTGTGAGGCTGTTGAGTATCGTTTTGGCGAAATAAAACTGGAGAGTGAAAGACAGGTGTTTCCTTTAATTGAGCGTAGTGCAAAAGATTACGTTTTGCCAAATTTAGCACTTATAGGTGATGCGGCTCATAATATTCATCCTTTGGCTGGTCAAGGTGTAAATCTCGGTTTTGCAGATGCGCAGGAGCTTAACAGACAACTTTATACGCATGCCGATAAAGCGCTTGGCGATCACATGGTTTTGCGAAAATACGCCAGAGCAAGGCGAACAGACAATGAGTTAATGGCTAAAACAATGACAGGGCTTAACTGGATTTACAAGGAAAACAATGAAGGCCTTAGGTGGCTTAGGGGGTTTGGTATGAATCTTATTGACGAAACACCTTTGCTCAAGTCATTCTTGCAAAAACACGCGCTTGGTAAGCCAGGTTAGCAGTTTTTTTATCGAATAAAGCGAGTCGGCGTTATAATGCCATCAACTGGAACATCCCACGGTTTAGCCTCTAACTGAACAACTTCTTGGCAATTAAATGCCAGAGCAAAAAGCTTGGGTTTGTTGAATTTCACTTGCTTAGTTTTAAACGAGAGTGTTTTATCATAAAAGCCACCGCCCATGCCCAACCTGTTTTTGTGTTTATCAAAACCGACCAATGGCATTAGGATGAGATTCATTTTATGTGCCCCCAGCAGTGGTGTGAAAAGCGGTTCATCAATGCCAAATCGATTTTTTCGAAAATATTGTCCAACTTTGGCAAATTTGAGTTTTTCACCCACCAGTATTGGAAAATAAACGCAGTGACCGTGAGTCGTTAAAAATTTTATGATGTTTTTTGTCTCGACTTCTCCGTCATTAGGTGTGAAGATAGCTATGTGTTTTGTGCTACGAAAAACCCCCGCTTTTTGACATTGGTAAAGCAGTTTTTTTCCTTTTCTATGGCGAACCGGCTGAGAAAGCGATTTTCGAAGTTTTCGTAGTTTGCGACGCAATTCTTTCATTGCAAAACTTTTATCTAATAATTTGGATTTTAGCAGTACAAATAACCCTTATGGATTCATTTAGACAATCGTTAAAAGTTTACTGAGTATGTCGATGTGTAAGCGTTACAAATGGAAGGCAAATGGCTTGAGGCCAGTAGCGCAGGGAGTTTCAAAAAAGAGGTATGTAAAACAAAGAGCCAATGAGCGTACTCAGTAGCACCCAAGAATAAGCCTTAAAGGGTCCATTGTGCCGTGTTGATTAAGACCTGGGCCTTTCGGCTCAAGGCGGAAGTTCGATGTTTGCCGCAGGCTTCCCACTTCAAGGCGGGCTTGCACAATAGCATCCAATCTCATCTCCTGTTCTGTCTTTAATCGGCTCAGGGATGAAAATCAAACACGAACACAACAGATGATTTCATTATCACCCTGCACTTTAAGATTTGCAAATTATTTTTTTCTTTTTTAAGCAAGACTACAAGAATATATCGAAATTTATTGCATTTGACTACGGTTACCAACAGGCGTAGGATTGAGTTTAATTAATCCACAAGAGTGCTTAGTATGGTCCGCACTCTTTAACAGGAGGAAAGGTGAACTTTGACACACTCCAATCACCACTAGATTTCTTGCAACATCAGCTGGGTGGCATTGCGCATGAACAGGCGTTGAGAATCTATGAGAGTAGCTGGGAAGAAGAGGGTAAGGCTATTTCCGCTAGCATTGATCGCAATGGTACACCATGGTTGCGAATGTTTGACCCTCTAGGTAAGCGCATAGATGAAATTTTACTGCCACAAGAATACTGGAAGCTTGTAAAAAACGGCTATAAAACAGGAGCGGTTTGGCGTGTTTTTGAAGAAAATTCTTTATTAACTTCCTATCTGCAGGGATACATCACCTCTTTTTACGATCCTGGGCTTTATTGTCCTCATACTGTTTCTTTGGCAACAGCAGTGTCTATTGAAAAATACGGTACTGAGACCCTAAAGCAATGCTTTCTCTCGCAACTACTCAAAAAGGATGACACGGTATCTCAAGGGGCTACCTGGATGACAGAAATTAAAGGTGGCTCGGATTTGGGTTCTAACACTGAAACGCTGGCAACACTTCGCAAAGACAAGTGGTTTATAAACGGTGAAAAATATTTTTGCAGTAACGTCCAAGCGGAGATGGCCCTTGTTGCGGCACGCATCGAAGGCTCGCAAAAAAATGTCCGTGGTTTGGCGCTCTTTCTGGTGCCAAAAGTTTGTCAAGATGGTAATTTGAATTACAATATTCGCCGCATTAAAAATAAAATCGCAACGCGTTCTGTTGCTACAGGTGAAATAGAGTTGAGAGACTCCGAAGCTTATCTTCTTGGTCGTCCAGAGATGGGTATTTATTTGATTATGGAGGTACTGAACATATCTCGGGTTGCAAACAGCATGGCTAGCATGGCTTTGGCTCAGCGGGCACTCTACGATGCTTGGTGTTTTGCACGACAACGCCACGCCTTTGCTAAGCCAATTATTGAGCATGGACTGTTGCAGCAACAATTTACAGATCGGTTCAGGCAATTACGTGGTGGTTTTACCCTAGGCTGGGAGGCAGCGAAAATGCTTGATGATGTCTGGCGCGAAACGCCTCCATATTCAGAGCGCTATCACCTCTTTCGACTGTTGGCTCATTTAAGCAAATACTGGAGTGCTGAGTTTGCTGTTCAAACTGCCAAATGGGCGATAGAAGTTTATGGTGGAATTGGCGTCCTAAAGGAGTACGGAGTGGAGCGCTGGTTGCGTGAAGCGATGATCTTGCAAATATGGGAAGGCACTCCTCATCGGCAAATACTTGATGGTTTGGAAGTCATGGAGCGTAAGGGAGCACACATTTTATTGTTTGATTACCTACAAGATAGAACCTCAAAAACAACACTTAAAACAATGAGAAATCGTGTTGAAGTACATCTTAAATTGCCAAAAACGGAGAAGGAGGCCAAATCTGAAGCTCTCTTTAGTGATTTAGCGTTATTCACCATGAATGCACTAACGCCAAAACCGTAATTTCTAATCTGTTTCTTAATAGCGTTTTAATTCAATCTCTTGTAGAGTGATGGGCTTGAGAATCAGTTAAAATGTGCGGATATTTTGTTGTTGCAAAGGTCTCATTTTATTTAAAAAGGTTATAAATGACTGTTTTATCTGCAATTTTTTTGTTATTCATCATTATGGATCCGATTGGAAATGTACCTCTTTTTCTAAGTATCCTAAAGAACGTTGCGCCCGAACGTCGCCGAAAAATCATTATTCGGGAATTACTAATCGCTCTTCTGGTGTTGTTGATTTTCATGTTTTCTGGCAAGTACATCTTGGCGCTGCTACAAATATCAGAGTCCTCTCTTGGTATAGCGGGAGGCATCATGTTATTAACTATTTCCTTTAAGATGATTTTTCCTGGAAAAGGCGACGTTTATGCCCATAATGAAGAAGCCGAACCTTTAATTGTGCCTTTGGCAGTGCCGTTATTGGCTGGTCCATCGGCGATTGCTGCAGTGATTTTGATGATGGCGCAGGAGCCTAGTCGATGGCAAGAGTGGGTATTGGCACTGATTGTTGCATGGGGTATGGCTGGAGTGATATTAATTTCATCTGAAACATTGGGCCGTAGGCTTGGTGTGAGAGCTTTAATAGCGATTGAAAGATTGATGGGAATCCTGTTATTGCTGGTGTCAGTCAACATGCTTGTTGAGGGTATTAAGCGATCGTTTAATATATAGTCCACCCTAAATATAATTCGTTCTATAGTTGCAGTTTTTCCCACAGTCTAGGGCGACTTGGGTTTGCCAAGCCACAGTCATCAGGTTAAAATGAGTTTTATTTTTCTTCGAGATTAACATGTCATCATCAGCACCTATCGTAATGAAATTTGGCGGCACAAGCGTTAGGAATGACAGCTCACGCACAAGTGCAATGAGGCATGTTAAAGACCATTTTGAGGACGGCAAGGACATTGTTGTCGTTGTTTCTGCAATGGGTCGTAAAGGTGAACCTTACTCGACAGACACTTTGATTAACATGGTTAAGCTGGTCGGCAAACATATTTGCCCCAAAGAGCTGGACTCTGTAATGAGTATTGGTGAGAATTTGAGCGCCGCCTATTTCGCCCACTTTCTTAATCAAAATGGCATGACTGCGGTCTCATTTGACGGGCGTCAAGCCGGCATTCTGACGGATGATAATGCTGGTAATGCTGAGATTCTCGAAATTAATCCAGCTCGAATTCACTCGGCTCTAAACGAAGGAAAAATTGCGGTTGTCGCTGGCTTTCAAGGCGTTAATAGTGATGGTGATGTACGCACACTTGGGCGAGGCGGCAGTGACACGTCCGCAGTTGCTTTGGGTGCGGCACTGGGCGCAGAGCGCGTTGAAATTTACTCTGACGTTAATGGCATTGCTAATTGCGATCCGAGACAGGTGACAACAGCTGTTTTTATGGACTCAATCAGTGCCGCGCAAATGATTACGATGTCGGACGAAGGCTCAAAAGTTATTCATCCTCGTGCGATTAAAGCCTCAATAGCGAGCAAAACACCGATTGTTGCCAGAAATACTTTTAACGACGCGGCTGGCACAACTATTTTTCATGATAAATCATCAGACAACAACTGTGTTACCTTGGCACACCGAGAGGACATGGTAATGGTTGAATTTGAATACGCTCACGATGCGGGCAGTCATGTTGAAGGCGTCATCAATATCGACTCAAAAAGGGTGATCTTGAAAGATGATGTCTACTTCAGTGCCAAGCTTTCAAGGCTAGAAGAAAGCTTTGGCTTTTATAAGGTAAGCAAAGGCTGGTCGACTGTTTCTGTTGTTTTCAGCGCTAAAGCACCTAAGGCGATGGCAATCGATTCTGCTGAGATTCTTAACACAGGAGAGAACGTGATTAGCTATTTGCTCCCAGAGTCCGAAATGAGAGCCGCACTCAATACTCTACACACTGCATACACTTAGTTAAATGTTGTATTTGGCGGTTTAGCTCTTAGGCGTGTAGCCGCCATTACGAACATATGCTTGAAGATTCTCAGTACTGAAGGCTTGTTCAAGTTCCGCTGCTTTTTGGGCAACCGGTGCCACCATGTCGCCATCTGAGATTTCAATCACTTCATTATTCCAATCAGCAAGATAGGCGTCTGCATCAGTTGCACTAGCAACCTCTGCCGCCTCATCAACAGCCTCCATAAAGCGATTATCAAGCTGTACTTTTTCCACTTCTCGGCGGCTTTTTTTAATCATTACCTGTGTGGGTATATCGCGCCATTTAATAATTGTTAAATTCATTTTTTTCTCCAATATGTTGTCGCCATTATGCTGGCAATTGTGTGTGATAGAATTCTACATTAAGCTTAGTTTATTCACAACAAATTTACTGATTCATAAAAACAAGATTATTCATTCAAGCCTAACGTGACTTATTTAAAATTTAATCTTTGCTAACGACTTGATCGATAGTGTTTTATTTTTCTGGGTTTTTTAATGATCTACACTGGTTCTTGTCATTGTGGTGCTGTTGCTTACGAAGTAGAAGCTGACGAAGAGCTGGTTTGTGTGGATTGTAACTGTAGCATTTGCCTAAAGTCGGGCAATTTGCATTTAATTGTACCAAAATCAAAATTCAAACTATTACGAGGTAAGCAAAGCTTATCAACGTATATTTTTGATAGCGGTGAGGCTAAGCATTTGTTTTGTAGTACATGCGGTATTAAATCTTATTATATTCCCCGATCTAACCCAGATGGAATAAGTGTCAATGTGCGCTGTCTTGAGCCTCAACCACAGAAAATGACTGTTGAGACTTTTGATGGTAAAAATTGGGAGAAACACGCCCATTCGCTTTCCCATCTTAGCGAAGAAAATTAGTATTAATTGATTATGCCTCTTGAATTTTCAAGAGAAAGTATTGTTTATAGGAGATTTTGATGAAAAATAAAGCACAAGTAGTGGTGATCGGTGGCGGTGTTGTAGGCGCTGGAACGCTCTATCATCTGGCAAAAAAAGGTTGGACCGACGTTGTGATGGTAGAGCGTAAAGACTTAACCTCGGGCTCAACTTGGCATGCGGCTGGATTGCTGCCATTGTTTAATATGAGTTATTCGGTGGGCAAGCTTCATCAATATTCAGTTGATTTTTATCACGAACTTCAAGAAGAAACCGGCATGAATGTTGGCTTTAGTGTGGTATCGAACATTCGCCTTGCGAATTGCCAAGACAGAATGGATGAATACAAGTACTATGCTGGCGTTGGAAGCACAGTGGGTGTTAAAGTTAATTTTTTAACACCAGAAGAAGTTAAAGAAATCTGGCCGCTGTGTAATACAGAAGGCCTTTTGGGCGCCATTCAGCATCCAGATGATGGCTATATTCAGCCTGCAGATTTGACTCAAGCGCTTTGTAAGGGAGCGAGAAATCGTGGTGCTGAAATTTATGAACACACGCTGGTGACAGCTCTTGAACAACAAAAAGATAGCAGTTGGATTGTTAAAACAGATAAGGGTGATATTGCCTGTGAGCATGTTGTTTCATGCACTGGCAACTACGCTAGAAAAACAGGTGAAATGGTGGGCTTAGATATCCCTGTCATTCCTGTTGAGCACCAATTTATTATCACAGAGCCGCATCCAGAAATTATGGCGCGAAAAGAACAGGGTTTACCTGAAATGGGCGTTTTACGTGAATCAGATGCTGGTTATTACTTGCGTGAGGAAGCGGGCGGTTTGCTATTAGGTCCTTATGAAAAAGGTGCACCAGTATGCTATATCGATGGTCCAAGTGATGACTGTCAGTACGAGCTATTTAATGCAGAACTTGATCGCCTTATGCCGCACATTGAGCGTTGCATGGTTCGGGTGCCTGCTTTTGGCGAAGTTGGTGTTAAAGATATTTACAATGGTGCGATTGCCTATACACCAGATGGCAACCCAATTGTGGGTCCTGCACCCGGTTTGAAAAACTTCTGGTTAAACGAAGGCCATAGCTTTGGTATAACTGCTGCAGGCGGTGCTGGTTGGCAACTGGCAGAGTGGATGATTGATGGTGAGCCAACGGTCGACATGATGGGTGTTGACCCTCGTCGTTTTGGTCCATACGCCACACGTGGCTATTTGAGAGAAAAAAACGAAGAGGCATACTCGAACGTTTTCACCACACATTATCCAGATGAAGAGCGCGGTGCAGCAAGACCATTAAGAACAACACCTTGCTATGATCGTATGAAGGCATTAGGCGCTGTATTTGGTTCTGTGTATGGCTGGGAGCGCCCGAATTGGTTTATGCCAAGTGCGGATTACGCGTTAAGCGCGGAAGAGCTTAACCAGGCAGATCCAGAGAAAGTACTTTGGAATGAAAACCACGCCAAGCCATTGGAAGATGGCCGTATTGTTGAGAAAAACTCCTTCCGACGTTCAAATTATTTTGAGCATGTTGGCAATGAGTGTAAACATGTTAACGAAAAAGTTGGCCTATTGGATATGTCTGCATTTGCTAAATGTATTGTCAAAGGTCCTGGTGCAGAAGAGTGGCTGGAGTATATCTTTGCCAATAAAATGCCTAAAACCATTGGTCGAATAAGCCTTGTGCATATGCTAAGTCAAAATGGTGGTGTGCGCTCTGAATACACTGTTTACAAAACAGGTCCGCAGAGTTACTATCTTGTGTCTGCTGGCGCGTTTGAGACACATGACCATGATTATTTATTTAAGCTTCTACCCAAGGATGGTAGTGTCAGTGTGCAACGAGTGACAACGCAAACGGGTGTGTTGGTTTTGGCTGGCCCAAGATCACGTGACTTATTGCAAAAACTAACCGATACAGACTTATCCAATGATAGCTTCAAGTGGTTAACCGGTAAGAAGATTAATGTCGGTTACGCAACAGCCGAGGCACTGAGAGTGAACTTTGTGGGCGAATTGGGTTGGGAATTACACCACCCGATCGAAATGCAAAACTATATCTTTGATCAATTAATGGAAGCGGGCGCAGAGTTTGATATCAAACCATTTGGTATTCGTGCGATGGATTCAATGCGATTAGAAAAGTCGTACCGCCTTATTCCGAGAGAAATGTCTATTGAATACTCGGCGTTTGAATCTGGGCTTGATCGTTTTGTTCGTCTTGACAAAGAGCAGGACTTTATTGGTAAAGAAGCACTTGCAGCTTGGCAGACAAAAGGCGCAAACAATGGCTTTGTTACCCTTGAAGTGATTGGAGTTACAGATGCGGACGCGCGTGGCTCTGAGGCCATCTATAAAGATGGTGAAGTCATTGGACGGGCCACTTCAGGTGGTTATGGCTGGCGTTGTGGTAAATCATTAGCACTTGGCTTAGTGCAAAAAGATTTATCAGTCATTGGAACTGAGCTTGAAATTGAAATTTTAGGCGAAAAATACCAAGCCATTGTGGTTGATGAATCTCCTTTTGATCCAACGAATGAGTGCCTAAGAGCTTAAGATTTATCTAGCTCTATGTTGGTTTTTACTGACATGGAGCGACATTCTTCTGTTGCTTGGTTTTTAACGAGTGAATCTGAGATAGTACAGTCTTTTATCTTTAAAATAGTGCGTATTAATTAAGATATGATGCGCAATGCAAGAGATTGATCTACAACAACAAATGGTGTCTTGGCGCCATTATTTGCACCAACACCCCGAACTCAGCTTTAATGAGCAGGTGACAAGTGATTACATTGCGTCTGTTTTACTTGAGCACAATATTGAAATTCATCGTGGCTTAGCCGTTACCGGTATTGTTGCAACCGTTCATGGAAAAAAACCAGGTAAATCGATTGGTCTGCGTGCCGATATGGATGCATTGCCGATTCAAGAGCTGAATGAATTCGATCATAAGTCCTTACACGATGGCAAGATGCATGCCTGTGGCCATGATGGTCATTCGACGATGTTATTGGGTGCAGCGGTGCATTTAAAAAAGAACAATAACTTCTCGGGAACAGTTCACTTTATTTTTCAACCTGCAGAAGAAGGTGGTGCCGGTGGCCAAGTAATGGTCAAAGAAGGTATTTTCGAGCAGTTTCCCTGCGATGCTGTTTACGGTATGCACAACTGGCCGGGTATGGCTGAGGGTCAGTTTGCAGTCCATGACACAGCTGTGATGGCGGCAAATGATACGATTGAAATAGTCATTCAAGGCAAAGGAGGCCATGCTGCAATGCCTGATCAATGCGTTGACCCAATTGTTGCAGGTGCGCAAATTATTACTGCCCTGCAATCGATTGTTTCTCGCAATGTTGCACCATCGGATTCCGCAGTGATCAGCTTGACTGTGGTGAATGCTGGTTTTGCTACAAACGTCATTCCTGATGAAATGCACCTGAAGGGCTCACTAAGATACTTTAAGCCAGAAGTCGGCACCGAAGTGAGGCGAAGAATGAAAAAAGTTGTCGAAGGCATTGCCGAGTCTATGGGCGCCTCAGCTACACTAGAATCTAGACCAAATTATCCGGCGACAATCAACACCCCAAAACACGCTGAAAAATGCGCTGAAGCTGCCGCTATGGTTGCTGGTGTCGATAAGGTGCATAGAAACATGTCACCAAGTATGGGTTCTGAAGATTTTTCATTTTTGCTGAACGCTTCAGAAGGTGCTTATATTTGGATTGGTAATGGTGAAGTGCCTAAAGACCAGCCTCAAGGTGGTTGCATGTTGCACAACACTCATTATGATTTTAATGATGCAATTCTTTCTCTTGGCGCATCATACTGGGTTCAATTGGCAAAAAACATTTTGCAATAAACGTTGTTTTGCCCTATCATGCTAGCGCATGACACTTGTTGCAATATCACTGGTAATTTTGTCCGCGTGCATTCATGCTCTGTGGAATTTATTCACTAAAAAAAGGCATCCAACCGCCTCTTTTTTTCTGCTTGCAAGCCTAACTGGAACGCTGCTGCTTTCACCCATACTGATACATCACAGCGACACATTATTACACCACATCCCAGATCGGGTGTGGATGCTTCTAATAATCGCAGGTTTTTTTATGGCATTTTATTTCATCAGCTTAGCGAGAGCCTATAGAACGGGTGAACTTTCAATTGCTTATCCTATTGCTAGAGCTATGCCCGTTATCATCGTGTTGGCTGTGGTTGTGTATTTGGGTCGAGTGGACCAGATTTCCTTACAAAGTATTGTTGGAAGCGCATTGGTTGTTTTTGGTTGCTTTATGATTCCTTTACAACGATTTAAAGAGCTACGTTTTAGTAATTACCTGAATCTTACTTGTGGTATGGCGCTCATTGCCGCAACCTGTAGTGCGGGTTATGCGCTGGTAGATGATGAGGCTTTGCGATACTTTCGAAACAATAATCAGCTGGCTATCGATAATACTTCAATGACTATTTTGTATGCTTGCTTGGAGGCTTTAATGACTTCCTTGTGGTTAGCGTTATTTGTTGTGATACGTAAACAAGGCCGTATAGACTTTTATCAAGTAATTTGTGTCAATAAGTGGTACGCTATTGTTGCAGGTATTGGCATTTATTTATCCTACACACTGGTTTTGGTGGCACTTGCTTTTGTTGAAAATGTCAGTTACATAGTGGCTTTCCACCGCTTGAGTATTCCATTAGG
>CAJXHL010000046.1 GCA_913054335.1 uncultured Gammaproteobacteria bacterium
AGGCGGTCGTACGGTAGGTGCGGGTGTTGTATCGAAGATTACGGGGTAATTAGTTTAGTAAAGACCGTTGATTTCTTGTATAATCGACGGTTTTTTCGTTCCAGAAGTCATAAAAGGCAAACAGGCAAATGAGCAATCAAAATATCAGAATTAAATTAAAGGCATTTGATCATCGTTTAATCGACAAATCAGCCATAGAGATTGTAGAAACAGCTAAGCGCACAGGCGCTAGCGTCAGAGGACCAATTCCTTTGCCTACAAAAAAAGAACGTTATACGGTATTGACTTCTCCGCATGTAAACAAAGATGCGAGAGACCAATACGAATTAAGAACTTACGTTAGATTGATGGACGTTATTAGTCCAACTGACAAAACAGTTGATGCATTGATGAAATTAGATCTTGCAGCTGGTGTTGACGTCAAAATCAAACTGAACTAGAAGACATTAAGACAGGATTAAGAAAATGGCAATTGCATTGGTAGGACAAAAAATAGGAATGACGCGCTTCATGACAGATGACGGCAGAGCATCTGCAGTCAGTGTTATTAAGATTGAGCCTAATCGTGTAGTACAAAAGAAAACAACCGATACTGATGGCTACAGTGCGCTTCAGGTTACAACTGGTGCTAAGACGAATAAAAAAGGCGAGGCAAAAGTGCGTCGTGTAAGCAGTGCCATTAAAGGTCACTACGCGAAAGCTTCACAAGAAATTGGCTTAGGTCTTTGGGAAATGAGAGCAGACGAAGCAGAGCTTGAGGGTTTGACGAGTATTGATGTATCAATGTTTGGTGCAGGCCACTACGTTGATGTTACTGGCCAATCGAAAGGTAAAGGTTTTCAAGGTGCTGTAAAGCGTCATAACTTCAGCATGCAAGATGCCACTCACGGTAACTCAATTTCTCACCGTGCGCTGGGTTCTACTGGTCAGTGTCAAGATGCAGGTCGTGTCTTTAAAGGTAAGAAAATGGCGGGTCAAATGGGTAACGCTCAAGTGACTGAAGAATGCCTAGAAGTGATCAGAGTTGACTTTGATCGTAACGTACTACTTGTTAAAGGCGCTATTCCAGGTGCTAATAAGGGTTTTGTTAAAGTACGTTTGTCTAGTAAGAAAAATAGTGTAAACGCAGAAATTTCTAAGCAACTGTCTGAAGCAAAAGCTGCTGCAGAAGTGCCAAGTGAAGAAGCAGAAGCAGAAGCTTAAATAGAGAATCAAACAAAGGTTTTGAGATGAAAGTAAAAGTATTAAACTTAAAAACAAATAAGTCAACTTCTAGTGAAGTGTCTGATGCTGTTTTTAACCGCGACTACAACGAGTCATTAGTGCACCAGATTACAACGGCTTATATGGCAGCTGGCCGGAGCGGCACTAAGGCACAGAAAAACCGTAGCGCAGTTAGTGGTGGCGGTAAAAAACCATGGAAGCAAAAAGGTACTGGCCGTGCTCGTGCGGGTACATCTCGTGGTCCTATTTGGACTGGTGGTGGTGTAACGTTTGCAGCGCAACCACGTGACTACTCCAAGAAAGTAAATAAGAAAATGTACAAAGGCGCTATCAGCTGTATTTTTTCTGAGCTTTTGCGTACCGAGCGTTTGAAAGTGGTTAAAGAGTTTGATATCTCTGAGCCTAAAACAAAAAACATCACCACCTTGATGTCATCTCTCAATGTTAAAGACGCATTATTAATGACTGATGAGTTGGACGAAAACTTATATTTATCTTCACGCAACCTATACCACGTTGGTGTTTGTGATACGCAAAGCATTGATCCTATTAGTTTGATTGGCTATGAGAACGTTGTTATCACTGAAGCGGCGTTGAAGAAAGTTGAGGCAATGCTATGAATCAAGAAAAAGTATTAAAAGTATTATTGGGGCCAGTTGTTTCTGAGAAAACAACAAGGGGTTCTATCAATAACCAGTACGTATTCAGAGTAACGCCTGATAGTAATAAAAGAGAAATTCGCTCAGCAGTTGAAACATTGTTTGGCGTAAAGGTTGAAGCGGTAACAACTTTGAATGTTAAAGGAAAGAAAAAAATGTTCAAAGGTAAGTCTGGTCGTCGCGTTAATTGGAAAAAAGCAGTGGTCAAAGTATCTGAAGGTCAGATGATTGACGTAAGCGCTTCATAGAGAATTATTATGGCAGTAGTTATTAAAAGAAAACCAACCTCACCCGGCAGACGATTTGTCGTTAGTGTTGTTGATAAGGATTTGCACAAAGGCAAACCTTTCGCCGCTTTAACAGAAAGCAAAAACAGAATTAGTGGTCGTAACAACCGCGGTAAGATTACCGTTAGACATAGAGGTGGTGGCCACAAACAAAGATATCGTATCATTGACTTTAAACGTAATAAAGATGATATTACAGCAACAGTCGAGCGTTTAGAATACGATCCAAACCGTAGCGCTAATATTGCACTAGTGCTTTATGCTGATGGTGAAAGACGTTATATTATTGCACCAAAAGGCCTTAAAGCGGGCGAACAAATTGTTTCTGGTAACTCGGTAGCCATTCAGAAAGGCAACACGTTGCCATTGAAAAACATCCCACTAGGTAGTGTTATTCATTGTGTTGAATTAAAGCCAATGAAGGGTGCACAGATTGCTAGAAGTGCTGGTACATCAGTGCAACTGGTTGCTAAAGAAGGAAACTACGTCACATTGAGACTTCGCTCTGGTGAAGTTCGTAAAGTATTGGCTGATTGCCGTGCAACGATGGGTGAGGTTTCTAAATCTGAGCACAGCTTAAGAAAATTAGGTAAGGCCGGTGCGACGCGTTGGAGAGGTGTTAGACCAACGGTTCGTGGTGTTGTGATGAATCCTGTTGATCACCCACATGGTGGTGGTGAAGGCAAGACTAGTGGTGGTAGACACCCAGTTTCACCTTGGGGTACACCAACTAAAGGTTACAAAACTCGTAGTAATAAGCGTACTGATAAGTTAATCGTACGTCGTAGAAAATAAAGGTAAATTATGGCTAGATCACTAAGAAAAGGACCATTTGTAGACGAGCATTTAATCCAAAAGGTATTAAAGGCTCAAGAAGCTAATGACAGAAAACCAATTAAAACTTGGTCACGTCGTTCAGTCATCGTTCCAGAGATGATTGGCTTGACGATCGCTGTTCATAACGGACGCGCCCATGTTCCAGTTTCAATTAATGAGAACATGATTGGTCATAAGTTAGGCGAATTCGCCATAACACGTACATTTAAAGGTCACTCCGGTGATCGTAAATCGTAATTAGGTTTTGATGATGAAAGAAGTTAAAGCAATTCATAAGTACGCAAAAATCTCCCCTTTTAAGGCGAGACTTATTGCAGATCAGATTCGTCATAAGCCAGTTGAAGAGGCTTTGAACATCTTGTCATTTAGCAACAAGAAAGCAGCTGTTTTAGTGAAAAAAATCCTAAGCTCTGCAATCTCTAATGCCGAACACAATGATGGTTTAGACATTGATGAGTTAAAAGTAAGTAGCGTTTTCGTAAATGAAGGCTCTACGATGAAGAGAATTCGCCCTAGAGCAAAAGGTAGAGCGAATCGTATTTTAAAAAGAAGTAGCCACATAACAGTTGGCGTAAGCGAGTAATCAGTATGGGTCAAAAAGTAAATCCAAAAGGTATTAGATTAGGAATCGTTAAAGATTGGGATTCTAAGTGGTATGCAAATAGCACTGATTATCCTAAGTACTTATTGTCTGACATTGACGTAAGAGATTTTTTATTTAAAGAGTTAGCTTCAGCATCGGTTAGTCGTATAGCTATCGAGCGTTTATCAAATAATGCTAAAGTGATTATTCACACAGCACGTCCAGGTATCGTCATCGGTAAGAAAGGCGCAGACATCGAGCGTTTAAAAGCAATTGTCTCTGCAAAGATGGGCATTCCTGTTCATATTAGTATTGAGGAAATTAAAAAGCCGGAGCTTGACGCACGTCTCGTTGCTGAAAACATTGCGCAACAGCTTGAAAAGCGTGTGATGTACCGTCGCGCAGTTAAGCGTGTATTGGGTAATGCAACTCGCTTGGGTGCAGAAGGTATTAAGATTATGGTTAGTGGTCGTTTGAATGGTGCTGAAATCGCGCGTTCAGAATGGTACCGTGAAGGTCGTGTGCCATTACACACTTTCCGTGCTGATGTTGATTACTCATCATATCGTGCTAACACGCAATACGGTGTTATCGGTATTAAAGTATGGATTTTCAAAGGTGAAATTCTTGACCACAAGAAAGGAACAATTGAAGAAGTTGTTAAACGTGGTGCAAGCAAGCAAATAGGCAAGAAGTAAAGGAATTGAGAGATGTTACAACCTAAACGTACAAAATATAGAAAGGTCATGAAGGGTCGCAACCGCGGCTTGGCTACTGGCTGCAATGTAAGCTTTGGCGAGATCGGCTTACAAGCAACAGGAAGATGTCGTATGACTGCTAGACAAATTGAAGCAGCACGTCGTGCAATGACACGCCATGTTAAGCGTCAAGGCAAAATTTGGATCCGTGTTTTCCCGGACAAACCAATTACTAAAAAACCATTAGAAGTACGAATGGGTAAAGGTAAGGGTTCTGTTGAGTATTGGATTGCACAAATTAAGCCAGGTCAAATGTTATTTGAAATGCAAGGTGTTGATGAAGAAACTGCAATAGAGGCTTTCCAGCTTGCTGCAGCCAAACTACCTGTAAGCACTACAATCATTAAACGGACGGTAATGTAATGGATGTTAAAGAATTAAGAGAGCAAGACGTTACTCAATTAAACGAGACGTTGATGACATTATTAAAAGAACATTTTGAGTTGCGCATGCAGCACCGTTCAGAGCAATTGAACGACGCAACAAAGCTTGGCAAAACTAAAAGATCCATTGCCCAAATTAAAACAATTATTAACGAGAAGCAATCATGAGCGAGTCGAATTCTGTAGAAAGAGTACTAACCGGCACTGTTGTAAGCAACAGCCGCGATAAGACAATTGCTGTCTTGGTAGAGCGTAAAGTGCGCCACCCAATTTACAAAAAGTACATCAAGCGTAGTACCAAGGTACATGCACATGATGAGAATAATGAATGCGGTTTAGGCGATGTTGTACGTGTTGCTGAATCAAAGCCGTTTTCAAAGACTAAAAACTGGGCTTTATTAGAAGTTGTTGAAAAATCAGTAAGTACTAATTAATTAATCGAATTGTAGAGAGAAAAAAATGATTCAAATGCAAACAAGAGTACATATTGCGGATAACAGCGGTGGTGTTAAAGCAATGTGTATCAAAGTTTTAGGCGGCTCTAAGCGCCGCTATGCCAATATTGGCGACGTTATCAAGGTGAGCATCAAAGAAGCTTCGCCACGCGGTAAGGTTAAAAAAGGCGATGTTTACGACGCAGTCGTTGTGCGTACAGCCCATGGTGTTCGTCGTGCAGACGGCTCAAAGATTCGTTTTGATAATAACGCCATTGTTTTGCTTAATACAAAACTCGAGCCAATCGGCACTCGTATTTTCGGCCCTGTTACTCGTGAACTAAGAAGCGCGCAGTTTATGAAAATTGTTTCACTTGCTCCAGAGGTGTTGTAATGGCTAAGATTAAACAAAACGACGAAGTGATCATTATTACTGGTAAGGACAAAGGTTCTATTGGCACAGTTACTAAAGTATTAGAGTCTAAAGTAATTGTAGAAGGTCTTAACCTTGCTAAGAAGCATGTTCGCCCTAACCCGCAAGCGGGTGTACAAGGCGGCATCGAATCAAAAGAAATGCCTTTAAGTATTTCTAATGTGGCAATCTACAATGCTGAAACTGAAAAAGCGGACCGCATTGGCTTAAGAGTAAATGCTGAAGGCGTTAAAGAAAGATTTTTCAAGTCAAATGGCGAAGCCATAGTTTGACATATTAAAAGATAGGTGAAAAGTGTCTAGATTACAAGAACAATACAAAAATGAGATTTTGCCAAAATTACAGGCTGACTTAGGTATGACGAATCCTATGTCAGTCCCTAAGATTGAAAAAATTACCATTAATATGGGTCTCGGCTCAGCTTTAGGCGACAAGAAAATTCTTAAAAGCGCCCTAGAAGAATTAGGTTTAATCTCTTCACAAAAACCGATGACTTGCTTGGCACGTAAATCAGTGGCGAGTTTCAAATTAAGAGATGGTAATGCAATTGGTTGTAAAGTAACTTTGCGTAGAGAGAGAATGTATGAATTCCTTGATCGTTTAGTGAATATTGCTATCCCGCGCATCAGAGACTTCCGTGGTTTGAACCCGAAATCATTTGATGGTCGTGGTAACTACAACATGGGCCTTACAGAGCAAATCGTATTCCCTGAAATTGATTTCGATAAAGTAACTAGAGTGCGTGGTATGGATATTGCTATCACTACTTCTGCACAAAGTGATGATGATGCTAAGAAACTATTAGCGATGTTTAATTTCCCATTCAAGGATAAAGGATAACACGATGGCTAAAAAGTCTATGATACATAGAGACGTTAAGCGCACAAAATTGGTTGCTAAATACCAAGAAAAGCGTACTGCGTTAAAAAAGATTATTAAGAGTATTCACTCTTCAGATGAAGAGCGTTTCCAAGCAGTGATTAAATTACAAACATTGCCAAGAGACTCCTCTCCATCTCGTCAGCGTAGTCGCTGTGGACTGTCTGGTCGACCGCACGGTTTCTACCGTAAGTTTGGTTTGGCCAAAACACAATTAAGAGAACGCACCATGAATGGTGAAGTTCCTGGTTTATCTAAAGCAAGTTGGTAGGAGAATAATATGAGTATGTCTGATCCAATTTCTGATATGTTGACACGCATTCGCAACGCGCATGCAGTAAAGAAACCAACAGTATCTATGCCAGCAGCGAAATTAAAGTCTGCTATTGCAACTGTTTTACAAGATGAAGGTTATATCTCTTCATTTGCCGTAGACGGTGACACTGCAGCTACTAAAACATTAACGATTACTTTAAAGTATTTTGATGATAAACCTGTTATCGATTCATTGGCTAGAATTTCGAAGCCAAGCTTACGTGTGTACGTAGGTAAAGACGAGATGCCAAGCATAATGAACGGCTTGGGCATTGTTATCGTTTCAACACCGAAAGGCGTGATGACTGGTCAAGCGGCCAAAGCTCAGAGCGTTGGTGGTGAAGTATTGTGTAGCGTTTGCTAATTAGGAGATAAGTATGTCAAGAGTAGCAAAATCACCTATCACAATACCTTCCGGTATAGAAGTGTCTCAAAACGGTGCAGTTTTAACAGTCAAAGGCAAGCTTGGGGAAATGAGCATGAGTGTTCATCCAAGCGTTGTTATAGCGAACACAGATAACGTATTAACTTTTGCACCTGCACAAGTTAGTAGAAAAGAAGAGAGGGGCGCATGGGCTCAAGCAGGCACTGCTAGAGCAAATACAGCAAACTTCATCAAAGGCGTATCAGAAGGCTGGGAAAAGAAATTAACACTGATTGGTGTTGGTTACCGTGCACAAGCAAAAGGTCAGGTTCTAAATCTTACTTTGGGCTTTTCGCATCCAGTGAACTACACTTTACCTGCTGGAATTACTGCTGAGACGCCTTCACAAACTGAAGTGATTGTAAAAGGTATCGACAAGCAAAAAGTGGGTCAAGCTGCTGCAGAGATTAGAGCGTTCCGTCCACCAGAGCCTTATAAAGGCAAAGGTGTTCGCTACACTGACGAACAGGTTGTTCGTAAAGACGCTAAGAAGAAATAATTGATTAAGGGTATTTAGATGAAACTTTCTAAAAAACAAGCTCGTATAAGAAGAGCAACTAAATTTAGAGCAAAACATGCTGAAAAAGGTGTGGAGCGTCTATGTGTCTTTAAATCTTCGCAACATATTTATGCGCAGATCATCAGTAGCTGTGGCACGAAGACATTGGCTTCTGCTTCGAGTATTACTGCTAAGATGAAAAATGGTGGCAACGTTGAAGCTGCAACTAAAGTAGGTGATTTGATTGCGAAAGCAGCTAAGAAAGCTAAAGTTTCTAAAGTTGCATTTGATCGCTCAGGTTTTAAATATCATGGTCGCGTTCAAGCGCTTGCTGATGCAGCAAGAGAAGGCGGACTGGATTTTTAATAAATAGTATTTATACAGGTTTATACAATGGCTGAAAATAAGAAAAATAATTATAACGAAGAGAGTGAATACATCGAAAAATTGGTGAACATTCGTCGTGTTGTTAAAGTAGTAAAAGGTGGTCGAATCTTTGGTTTTTCTGCTTTAGTTGTTGTTGGTGACGGTAACGGTAAGATTGGTTATGGTACAGGCAAAGCACGTGAAGTGCCTGCTGCAATTCAAAAAGCGATGGATAAGGCTAAAAAATCAATGAAGTCAGTACCTCTAGTTAATGGCACGCTTCATTACCCAATCACTTCATGTGTTGGTGCTGCTAAAGTTTACATGCAGCCAGCTTCTGATGGTACAGGTGTTATTGCTGGTGGTCCTATGCGTAGTGTTTTAGAAGCTGTTGGTGTTCATAACATCTTGGCCAAATGCAATGGTACACGTAATCCAATCAGTGTTGTTAGAGCAACGATTGAAGGTCTTACTAACATGTCATCTCCTACAAGTGTGGCTCTCAAGCGTGGCAAAACTGTAGAACAAATTACTGGGGAAGCGTAATGGCTGAAGAGAAATTAGAGAAAAAAGCAGCGCCAAAGAAAGCTGCCGCTAAAAAAGCACCCGTTAAAAAAACAGTGGTTAAAGCTGCTGCACCTAAGAAAGAAGTGGTAACTAAAGCTGCCCCTAAAAAAGTACCCGTCAAGCGAGCACAGGCACCAGTTAAAAAAGCAGCACCTAAGAAAGCAACCGTTAGTGTGACCTTAACAAAGAGCTTCTATGGTCGCCTGCCTTCCCACCGTGCGACAGTGACTGGTCTTGGCTTAAAGCGCATCAACCACACAGTAGTTCTAGAAGATACGCCATGCGTTAGAGGCATGATTAATAAAGTGTCTTACTTATTAAGAGTAGAGGGTTAAACAATGAATCTTAATACATTAAAGCCAGCAGATGGCGAGAAAACTTCAAGAAAGCGTGTCGGTCGTGGCATGGGTTCTGGTACGGGCAAAACTTGTGGCCGCGGTCACAAAGGTCAAAAATCACGTTCAGGCGGTTTTATTAAAATCGGTTTTGAAGGCGGTCAAATGCCACTACAAAGAAGATTGCCAAAAATTGGCTTTACTTCTCGTATCTCTAGAGTAACTTCTCAAGTTACTTTGTCACAATTAGACAAATTAAGTGAAACAGATATCAATATTGATGTTTTGAAGCAACACAACTTGGTGACTAAGAATATCTTAAGAGTTAAAGTGATGTTGTCTGGTGAGATTAACCGTGCAGTCAATTTGAGCGGTATCAGAGCAACTAAAGGTGCGACAGCGGCCATTGAAGCAGCTAAAGGAACTGTTAGCGAGTAATGCGGGTAATAAAATGAGCCAAAACCGATTAGGACTTAGTGAAGATTTAATAAAGCGCATCCTCTATTTAGTGGGTGCGTTAATCGTTTTCAGACTTGGAACACATATTGTGATTCCATTTATCTCTCAAGACGCATTAGCTTCACTGGTTGAAGATAACAGAACAGGCATCCTAGGCATGATGAACATGTTTTCGGGTGGTGCTTTAGAGCGCCTGTCCATCTTCACCTTGGGCATCATGCCCTATATTTCTTCATCGATTATCATGAATTTGATGACTTCTGTGGTGCCTCATTTTGAGCAACTGAAGAAAGAGGGTGATCGCGGTCGTCGCAAGATTACTCAGTACACGCGAATGGGTACGGTTTTTTTGGCGGTTTTCCAGTCTTATGGTATTTCAATTGCTCTTCAATCTCAATCGGGCGGCGGTTTTGATTTGGTAACCAATCCAGGTTTAACATTCAACTTTGTGACAGTGGTGACATTAACTACAGGCACATTATTTTTGATGTGGCTGGGTGAGCAAATTACTGAAAAAGGTATTGGTAACGGTATCTCGATGATTATTTTTGCGGGTATTGTTTCCGGTTTGCCGTCTTCATTTGGCAATACATTGAGCATGGTTGGTACCGGTGAATTAAGCGTCTTTGCTGTTGTTGTCATTTTTATGATGGCGATACTGGTGATGGCTTTCGTAGTCTTTATGGAGCGAGGTCAGCGACGTATTACGGTGAACTATGCCAAGCGCCAGCAAGGTCGTAAAATGTTGGGCGGACAAAGCTCGTATTTACCACTTAAAATTAACATGGCGGGTGTGATTCCACCAATTTTTGCCTCCAGTATCATTTTGTTTCCATCAACAATGGGCGGCTGGTTTTCACAAACTGAAGGCCTAGGTTGGTTAGCAGACGTGACTGCAGCAATCTCCCCAGGGCAGCCTTTGTATATTGCTTTTTATGGTACTGCAATTGTATTTTTTACATTTTTCTATACAGCATTAACATTTGATGCCAATGATACAGCTGATAACCTGCGTAAATCTGGCGGTTTTATTCCGGGCATTCGTCCAGGTCAGCAATCGGCAGATTACATTGACGGTGTAACTTCAAGATTAACAGCTGTTGGCGCCGCCTATATTACGGCAGTTTGTTTGTTGCCAGAATTTCTAATCTTATACTGGAACGTACCTTTCTACTTTGGCGGTACCAGTCTTCTTATCATCGTCGTTGTGACGATAGATTTTATCGCGCAAGCGCAATCTCATATGATGTCAAATCAATATGAGGGGCTGATGCGTAAAGCGAACTTAAAGTAAGGAAACATTATGAAAGTAAGAGCTTCAGTTAAAAAAATGTGTAAAAATTGTAAAGTAATCAAGCGTCACGGCGTCATTCGTGTCATTTGTAAAGAGCCTCGTCACAAACAGAGACAAGGATAATTACATTGACAATGATTGATCAACAACGTAAAATTGCACGTTTTTTTCAATTTAATAATATGAGTGAAAATACTCGCTCAATAATTGTATTTAAAGGGATATAGGTAGAGTTTATGGCACACGTAGGAAGAGCTAAATAATGGCACGTATAGCGGGAATCAACATTCCAACACATAAGCATATTGTAATTGGCCTGCAGTCAATTTTCGGTATTGGTGAAACAAGATCTAAACAAATTTGTGAAGTACTTAAATTAGATCCAGCCACTAAGGTTTCTGCCTTGACAGAAGGTGAATTGGAAGCGATTCGTGGTGCAGTTGCACAATTCCAAATTGAAGGCGACTTGCGTCGTGAAGTTGCAATGAACATCAAACGCCTAAGAGATTTAGGCTGCTACCGCGGTATCCGCCATAGAAAGGGGCTTCCATTGCGCGGTCAAAGAACGAAAACTAACGCTAGAACTCGTAAGGGTCCTCGTCGTTTAATTAAATAATTAGGACAGATAGTTATGGCTAAAGCACAAACAACTAAGAAGAAGTCTAAAAAGATTGTTTCTGACGGTATCGCGCATATCCACGCGACGTTTAATAATACGATTGTGATGATTACCGATCGTCATGGTAATGCACTATGCTGGGCAACTTCTGGCGCCTCAGGCTTTAGAGGCTCAAGAAAATCAACACCTTTCGCAGCGCAAGTTGCTGCTGGCAGTTGTGGTGAAAAAGCACAGGCAATGGGCATGAAAAATCTTGAAGTTCGTGTTACAGGTCCAGGTCCAGGTAGAGATTCAGCAATTCGTGGTTTGAATGCGCAGGGTTTAAAGATTCAATCAATTACAGATGTGACGCCAATTCCACACAACGGCTGTCGTCCTTCTAAGAAACGTAGAGTTTAAGGGTAAATTATGGCAAGATATACGGGTCCTACATGTAAGCTAGCACGTCGTGAAGGCGTTGACTTAGAGCTTAAAAGTGGCGTTAGATCACTTGATTCAAAGTGTAAATTAACACAGCTTCCTGGAATGCACGGTGCAAATGCCCGTCGTCAAAAAGGTACTGAGTATGGTTTACAGTTGCGTGAAAAGCAAAAAGTTAGACGTATCTACGGCATTCTAGAGAAGCAGTTCCGTCTTTACTACAAAAAAGCAAGCTCAAAGAAAGGTTCAACAGGCGAAAATCTTTTGTCATTTCTTGAGTGTCGTCTTGATAACGTTGTTTACCGCATGGGTTTCGCCGCAACGCGCGCCGAAGCAAGACAATTGGTTTCACACAAGTCTATCTTGGTTAACGGCAAACTGGTCAATATTCCTTCTTACCAAGTCAGTGCTAATGACGAAATTTCGGTAAGAGAGAAAGCTAAAAAACAAAGTCGCATTCAACTAGCAGTTGAGCTATCCGAGCAGCATGGTGTTGCAGAATGGGTTGATGTTGACAACAAAGCGTTAAAAGGTGTTTTTAAGAATGTTCCTGCACGTGATGATTTATCATCTGATATCGCAGAACATTTAATTGTTGAATTGTATTCTAAATAGGAATTAAGTATGCAAGGTAGTGCTAGAAATTTTTTAAAACCAAAATTAGTCGATTCTGTTGAATTGAGCAAAAATGAATATCGTGTTGTTCTTGAGCCACTTGAGCGTGGTTTTGGACACACATTAGGCAACGCCCTAAGAAGAACATTGTTGTCTTCTATGGTGGGTTCCGCCATTACAGAGGTTGCTATTGAGGGTGTTATGCACGAATTCTCTTCAATTGAGGGTGTGCAGGAAGATGTGCTTGATATTCTTCTTAATCTTAAAGAAGCTTCAGTATCACTTAATGCGACGGATAGCGCAACGGTTGTTATCGATAAGTCGGGTCCATGTGAAGTCACTGTTGCTGACATTGAAGCAAACGGCACAGACGTATCTGCTTTCAATCCAGAGAAAGTGATTGCTACTGTCAATGATGGCGGCAAAATTAGAATGACTTTACAGATTGGAACAGGTACTGGTTATGACGCTGCTGTTGCTCGTGATATCGAGTCTGAAACAATCGGCAGTATGCAATTAGACGCAAGTTTTTCACCGATTAAGCGTGTTAGCTTTAATGTTGAATCAGCGCGTGTTGAGCAAAAAGTGAATCTTGATAGATTAAATATTACAATTGAGACCAATGGTTCTGTGAGCGCAGAAGACGCAGTTAAGCGTGCTGCAACGATTTTGCAAGATCAACTTTCTTCATTTGTAGAGCTTGAGCCTGTCGAAGAAGAAGCACCACAACCAACTTCTGATGACTTCCCGCCGATGTACTTATCAGCGGTAGACGAGTTAGAGTTAACCGTGCGTTCAGCAAACTGCCTGAAAGCAGAGCAAATTTACTACATTGGTGACTTGATCCAAAAATCTGAGCCAGATTTATTAAGAACACCAAACTTAGGTCGTAAATCACTTAACGAAATTAAAGAAGTATTAACTGAAAAAGGACTGGAGCTCGGAACACAAATCGAGAACTGGCCACCAGTTGATCTTATGAGTGAATAAGGCATAGGAAATAGGATAAAGAAATGAGACATAGAAAGTCAGGTAGACAACTAAATCGTAATTCATCGCACCGTAAAGCGATGTTCAAGAACATGGCGAATTCCTTGTTCTTGCATGAGACTATTAAAACAACATTGCCTAAGGCGAAAGAACTTCGTCGTGTGGTTGAGCCATTAATTACTAAGGCAAAAACTGACAGTGTTGCAAATCGTCGCCACGCTTTTTCTAAGTTGCGTGATGATGCTATGGTTGCAAAGTTATTTACTCAGCTTGGTCCATTTTATAAAGACCGTCCTGGTGGTTACATCCGTATCCTTAAGGCGGGCTTCCGTACGGGCGACAAGGCTCCTATGGCTTTAGTACAATTGGTTGATTTTGACAGCAGCGAAGAAGCTAGTGTTGAAGCAACAACAGAATCATAAAGGATATATCGTATGCCAACAATTAAAGTAAGAGACAACGAACCATTCGATATCGCACTCCGTCGCTTCCGTCGTTCATGCGACAAAGCCGGTGTTATCACCGACGTTAGAAAAAAAGAATTTTACGAAAAGCCTACTTGGGTTAACAAACGCAAAAAAGCTGCTGCGGTTAAAAGAACGCACAAAGAAATGGCTAAGAATCGCGTCCACCGTAAGCGCATGTATTGAAGAAAGATTTTATCAATACTCAATTGTTTTTCAAAAGTTAAAATAACCCAGTTTTCCATAAAAAACCTTAGTAATACAAATCATTATTGCTGCGCTTTTTTATCAAAAAACTAAATCATTTTTCCAATTTGAAAATTCAATCAGTATCAATAAAAGCTTTCTTTTTAGTCCTCTATAGTCCAACACAAACACACACATTATGTCTGAGCTAAAACAACGCATTACTGATGATATGAAGTCAGCAATGAAGGCGAAAGACAAGCAAGCCCTCAAAGCAGTTCGTATGATTCTTGGGGCAATCAAACAAAGAGAAATTGACGAGCGCATCGAATTAGATGATGCGCAAGTTATGGCCGTTATTCAAAAAATGGTCAAACAACGCAAAGACTCAATCACACAGTTTAGCGAAGGTGGTCGTACAGATCTCGTTGAAATTGAAGAAGCCGAACTTGTGATTATAAACAACTACATGCCAGAGCAGTTGAGTGACGATGAAGTTGCTAGTGCTGTCGACAAAGCCATTGACGATTCTGGCGCCGATTCGATGAAAGACATGGGTAAGCTGATGGGCATGCTTAAAGGTCAATTAG
>CAJXHL010000047.1 GCA_913054335.1 uncultured Gammaproteobacteria bacterium
CCCCGTTTCTCGCCCCACCTTTTAAAGTTTATTGTTATTTACAATCAGTGATTTTGCTGACGCAAAATTTCCGGTTGCACCCAAGGGTAGGCTTCGCACTCACAGATTCAAACCCCGTTAAGTGCAAACAGCAGCACTCCTATAAGTCCTCGCCCCACCCATTTTGTTTAAAACCGCCCTCTATTCCTGCGTATTGTTCTGACTTGATTAAATGCAACAGCGAAAAAACTCTACAACGAAAATTTCCAATATTTTAGTTAATTAAAAACAACTCTGAATTTCAGACACAGAAATCCAACCTTGTTCAAAAGGCTGGACAATCTCAAAAGAAATTAGGGGGTTTTACGAGGGTTTAAAAAATCCCTGTAACGAAATCGACAGTAGAACCAATAGCACTTCCAATAGCATTTGGAACAGCTGCTACGCCAGATCTAACATTTTCCATCGAACAGCCAGTTAAAAACAAAGCCGTAAGAAAAACAGCTGCAATTTTAAGTTTCATTTGTATCTCTCCTTGTTATAGTGGGTGAATTATAAAACATTTAAAATTTGTTACGTGCCTAAATTAACAATCCAAGTACAACTTAGACTTGCTCTTATTGGTTATAATCAATTCAATTACGCGTTTATGGTATCAAAATGAAATACTTTGTTTCAATCTTTGTATCACTTATTTTAAGTAATTCGGTATTGGCGGCATCGTTAACCGAGGAGGCCGTATCCAGAGGAGTGAACCCAAATTGTATAACGCATCTAAACAACATTGAAAAGTCTTTTGGCTTGAATGGCTTGAATGTAACCTTTGCCAAACCTGAAGAAACGAAGACACACCCCTCGTTGCATACATCAACAAAGCATTTTAATAATGGTGCTACTATTTTTTCAAGCACACTATTTCCAAATGGTGAATCCTGTGATGTGTCAATTGTGTTATCAACTATTATCAATAATCAAAGTTGTGATGATATTACCCAATCGCGTATTGCTGCTGACGCAACTTTAAAAGTAACAAAGTATGCCGAAGGCACTTATACTCATATCTACCCAGAGTCTAATGCCTATCAACTGGTGCTGGTCGTAACAGGAGAGCAATCCTGTGCAATGACAGAATCTCGAATGATGTGGCTTGGAAATTAGATAAAAAATAGTAATTTTCTATAGTTCAGTAATCTTTTTTGTTTTAAAACACCCATTTGCTTTTTATAATCCTCTAAATTGTTGTTATCAATTTTTTCTTTTGTATAAAATAATTGCTAACATTAACATTTCTGTAAATCAAATAGACCAAATAAGATGAGAAGAATTGCGCTTTTTTTATTAACCAATATCGCCATCATGGTGGTATTAAGCATCACATTGAGAATACTAGGTGTAGAAAGCCTTCTTGCTGAAAATGGCAGTGATTTAAATATTAACGCCCTGGTTATTTTTTCTGCTGTTTTTGGCTTCGGTGGCTCCTTTATTTCTTTGGCTATATCAAAATGGATGGCCAAACGTATGACGGGTGCGAAAGTGATTGAGAATCCCGCTAATAATATGGAACGATGGCTAATCGAAACGGTTGAAAAACAAGCGGGGATTGTTGGCATTAGAATGCCAGAAGTGGCTATTTTTCCTTCAAGTCAGATGAATGCTTTTGCAACGGGTGCGAGTAAAAATAAAGCCCTTGTTGCTGTTTCCCAAGGATTGCTTGACAACATGAACAAAGGTGAAATAGAGGCAGTGGTTGGCCACGAAATGAGCCATGTAGCTAATGGAGACATGGTAACACTGGCGCTTATTCAAGGCGTTGTCAATACTTTTGTATTCTTCCTTTCGCGCGTAATTGGGCACATCGTTGACCGTGTCATTCTAAAAAATCAACGTGGACACGGAATTGGTTACTTTGTTACAGTGATTTTTGCCCAAGTTGTTCTTTCAATTCTTGCCAGTGTTGTAGTGATGTATTTCTCCAGAAAGCGTGAGTTTGTCGCAGATACTGGTGGTGCAGATTTGGCTGGTCACCAAAATATGATTGGCGCTCTAAAACGGCTAGCACAAAAAGAGCCTGAAGCACTTCCTGAGCAATTGGCGGCATTTGGAATTGGAGAGAAGCCAAAGTCTGGCTGGTCTCAATTGTGGGCATCACACCCACCATTGGAAGATCGAATAAAAGCTTTGGAGTCTCGTGCAGGCTTGTCCAATTAATCCGGCTTTTTAATGTCAATCTCAATTAAGTCTTCTGCAGACATTGACAAAATGCGCATTGCTGGCGGCTTAGCTGCGAGCGTCCTTGATATGATTACCCCTCATGTTGTTGTCGGCATAACAACAGAACACTTAGACCAAATTTGCCACAAATTTATTGTCGATGAGTTAGGCGCCATTCCAGCACCACTTAACTATCGTGGCTTTCCAAAGTCAATTTGCACCTCTATTAATAATGTTGTATGTCATGGTATTCCAGGCGAGAAAAAACTTAAAAAAGGTGATATTATTAATATCGATATCACTGTTATCAAAGATGGCTTTCACGGCGATACCTCAAAAATGTTTATCGTTGGCAAGCCAAGCGTCAAAGCAACAAGAATTTGTAAAATTGCTCAAGAGTGCATGTATCTTGGTATTGAACAAGTAAAACCTGGTGCTCGTTTGGGTGAAATTGGTCAAGTGATTGGTGCACATGCTCATGCACATAATTGCTCTGTTGTTAAAGATTACTGCGGGCACGGCATTGGGTTGGGCTTTCACGAAGAGCCTCAAGTATTGCATTATGATAATGGCAAAACGAAGCACTCACCCATTCTTGAACCTGGAATGACCTTTACCATCGAACCAATGATAAATCTGGGCAACTATCAAGTGGTCACCTCTAGGCTTGATGGCTGGACAGTGACCACCAAAGATCGCTCTTTATCAGCGCAATGGGAGCACACTATTTTGGTGACTGAAAACGGTCACGAAATTCTCACTCATAGGGAAGAGGAGAATGTTTACACACAAAAAGCAGTGCAGAGCCTACTTTAGTATAAAAATCATTGGATCGGGGTTCTATCGTAGCGACTAATGAGCTACAACAATACTGCTAAAGCTGCGCTCTGTGATTGTTATTTAACAACTAGATTGTGCTAAAATATCTCTTTTTTTAATCTTGCCTTTTAACTTGTGAAACGCTTAAGAAATTACTTTATTTCTGGCCTTCTATTCTGGATTCCATTAGCGCTCAGCGTCATGGTTATCAAGTTCTTTTTAGAACTCGTCAATAGCCTTGTTCCCCCACAATTTTTGCCTGAAACTTTATTTAATATCAATACCGATTTTCTAGGATCGGGTGTTGTCTGGGTAGTACTTGTCATTCTTCTCACTGGTGTATTGGTCACCAATATAATTGGTCGAAAAGTTGTCGAACTTTGGGAGAGATTTCTCAATAAAATTCCGGGTTTTCGTGGCATATACAGCGCCTTAAAAAAACTGTCCTCTACGATGTTAAGCCCGTCGAGTGAAAATTTTAAAAAAGCACTTTTGGTGCAATACCCCCGAGAAGGCATGTGGACCATTGCCTTTCAATCGGGTAGTTATCGTGGTGAGGCTGAAACCATTATCGGTGAAGAAATTATCAATCTCTATGTACCAACAACACCAAATCCAACATCAGGTTTCTTTATCATGATGCCCAAAAAAGACACAATTGAGCTCAAAATGAGTGTCGAAGAAGCATTTAAACTAATTATTTCCACGGGCGTTGTTACGCCTGATTTACTCGATATTAAGGATAAAAAATGAGAACACACTTTTGTGGCGAATTAAGCAAAGCCGCCCTCGATCAAGAAGTCACATTATGTGGTTGGGTTAATAGAAGACGTGACCATGGTGGTGTTATTTTTCTTGACGTCAGAGACAAGCGAGGCATCGCCCAAGTAGTTATTAATCCCGACACAAAAGATACATTTGCTATAGCTGAGAGTGTGCGAAATGAGTTCGTACTCAAAATCAAAGGCAAGGTTATTGCCAGAGACGAAGCAATGATTAATAGCAAAATCCCAACGGGTGATATTGAAATTGTAGCCAGTGATATTGAAATACTTAACGCCTCTAAGCCCATCCCGTTTCAGCTGGATGCCACTGACACCTCTGAAGAAGTTAGGTTGAAGTATCGCTACCTTGATTTGCGTCGAGATGAGATGCAAAAGCGCCTAAGACTCAGATCTAGGGTGACGCATTTCATGCGTGACTTTATGGACAGCAACGACTTTTTGGACATCGAAACACCGTTCTTAACAAAAGCAACACCAGAAGGTGCAAGAGACTACTTAGTTCCCTCAAGAACGCACGAGGGAAGCTTCTTTGCCCTACCTCAATCGCCACAACTGTTTAAGCAGTTGCTAATGATGTCGGGATTCGAACGCTATTACCAAATTGTCAAATGCTTCAGAGATGAAGATTTACGTGCCGACCGTCAACCAGAATTCACCCAGCTAGATATTGAAACTTCATTTATGGATGAAGGCGAGATTACTGGACTAATGGAAAAGATGGTTCGCGGCCTGTTTAAAGAGGCAATTGATGTCAACTTGCCTGACGAATTCCCAACCATTACCTTTAATGATGCGATGCGTCTTTACGGTGTTGATTGTCCCGATATGCGCATACCTTTACAAATGGTTGATTTAAATGAATTGATGTGCTCAGTTGAATTTAAAGTGTTCTCAGGACCTGCAAGCAGTGATGACGGTCGTGTAGCCGCAATGAGAGTGCCTGGTGGCGCAACCATCAGTCGCAAACAAATTGACGATTACACAAAATACGTCAGCATCTACGGCGCTAAAGGTCTTGCTTATATCAAACTCAACGAAGACGGTCCAGCGTCGCCAATTATCAAATTTTTGGGTGATGGGGTGACTCAAAAAGTCATCGAACTCACTGGCGCACAAACTGGCGACATTATTTTCTTTGGTGCAGACAAGGCCAAAGTGGTTAATGAATCTTTGGGCAACCTTAGAGAAAAACTTGCAAAAGACTTAAATCTATACGATAAAGAATGGGCGCCAATTTGGGTGCTTGACTTTCCAATGTTTGATGTTGCTGACGATGGCTCACTGAATGCCATCCATCATCCGTTCACCGCACCAAGCGTTGATGCACAAGCGCTTATTGACAATCCTGGCAAAGCATTATCACGTGCCTACGACCTTGTTATTAACGGTTCTGAAGTCGGTGGTGGCTCGATTCGTATTCACCAAAGCGACATGCAGAAAACGGTGCTTACACTTCTTGGTATTGATGACGAAGAGGCGCGCGAGAAATTTGGCTTCTTGCTCGACGCCTTGGAATACGGTTGTCCGCCACACGGCGGTATGGCTTTTGGTTTAGACCGATTGGTGATGATTCTCGCGGGCGCAGATTCCATTAGAGAAGTAATTGCATTCCCGAAAACGCAAACTGCCGCATGCTTGTTAACCAGCGCGCCATCCAGAGTGCCAAGAAAACAACTCAGAGAGCTAAACATCAAAGTTAGTTTGCCGGAAAAATCATAAATGCAACTCAGGGACTCCATAAAAAAAGCCCTCAAGGATAATAATGCCTTATTAGTTGCGCACTATTACGTCAGTGCTGATTTACAGATACTGGCCGAAGAAACTGGTGGTATTGTTTCTGACTCTCTTGAAATGGCCAGATTTGGGCAAAATTGTGAAGCAGACACCATTGTTGTTGCTGGCGTTAAATTTATGGGCGAGACAGCTAAAATTCTATCACCTGAGAAGCGAGTGTTGGTTTTAGACGAAGCGGCCACTTGCTCGCTCGATCTCTCCTGCCCCATTGATGAATTCTCAGCATTTTGTGATGCCAGTCCGGACCACGTTGTTGTGGTCTATGCCAACACCTCTGCAGCAGTTAAAGCTCGAGCAGACTGGGTGGTGACTTCAGGCAGTGCACTTAAAATTGTTAAGCATCTCCATGACGAAGGCAAAAAAATTCTTTGGGCGCCAGATAAGCACTTAGGCCACTACGTGCAAACTCAAACAGGCGCTAAAATGCTGATGTGGGATGGCGCTTGCGTTGTCCATGAAGCGTTTAAAGCCGAAGGCCTTGAAAGACTGATGAAAAAGCTCCCCGATGCAGCAGTCTTGGTTCATCCAGAATCCCCTAAAGAGGTAATTGCTCTGGCTGATGTTGTTGGCTCTACAACCGCACTAATTAACGCTGTAGCAACAATGGATAACGATACTTTTATCGTTGCAACAGACAATGGCATATTCCACAAAATGCGTGAAGTTGCGCCCGGAAAAAAACTAATCGAAGCCCCTACCATGGGTGAAGGTGCAGATTGTGAATCCTGCGCACATTGTGGTTGGATGGCGATGAATAGCCTTGAAAAATGCTTAGCAGTGCTTGAGACAGGTAATAACGAAATTAACATTGAAGAGGAGGTTATTGAGAAAGCAAAATCCTCTATTCATAAACTACTCGAATTCACCCAATAGAACAAGACACGGATAAACAAAGCAATGGCAGGACACAGTAAATGGCACAACATCCAGCACCGCAAAGGTGCACAAGATGCCAAACGTGGAAAAATCTTCACCAAATTAATCAAAGAGATTGTCGTTGCCGCCAAAAGAGGTGGTGGCGTTATTGAAAACAACCCATCTCTACGTGCGATTATAGATAAGGCTCTAGCTGCCAACATGAAGCGTGACACGATTGAAAACGCTGTGAAGCGTGGCTCAGGTGACCTTGATGGAGATAATTACGAAGAAGTAAGATATGAAGGCTACGGTCTTGGTGGTACCGCTATTATGGTGGACTGCCTAACTGACAACATTAACCGTACCGTTTCAGATGTACGCCATGCATTTTCAAAACACGGTGGTAATCTAGGCACAGATGGTTCCGTTGCTTACATGTTTACCAAGCAAGGCTTTATTAGTTTTAGTAAAGGTGATGAAGACGTCATCATGGAAATTGCCATCGATGCAGGCGCAGAAGACATTATTGTTAATGATGACGGTTCGATTGATGTTGTTACCACTCCTGAGGATTTTTTCACCATTAAGGATGCATTGGTTGAAAGCGGCCTAGAAGTCGCGCACTCTCAAATTATTATGGAACCTGCCAATAGAGTTGATCTCAACCTTGAAGACGCTGAAAAATTTATGAAACTTATCGATCGCTTGGAAGATTTAGACGATACGCAAGAGGTTTATCACAACGCTGAAATTTCTGACGAGGTAATGGCACAGCTATGATTTCACAGCACTCGGGCATTCAAGCTCTAAGCAAGTTTAAAGTAAAAGTACTACAAGAAAAACTCTCAACGTTATTACCAAATCTTACATTTCTGGGTGCAGAATTTACCCATTTTATCGACTCAAAGAGCGAACTTAGCGCCGAGCACACCGACCAACTCAACAAACTACTGAATTACGCCCCTGCGGTTGACTACTCTAATTCAAGTGATCATTTAACCATCACACCAAGGCAAGGCACAATTTCACCTTGGTCTTCAAAAGCAAGTGATATTGCCCACCTTTGTGGCTTAAGCGAGCTTAATCGAGTGGAGCGCGGCATTACTTATCATTTTGATAAAGCTCTAAATGAGGATAGCATAAACAAAGTGCTAAGCATCATCATGGACAGAATGACTGAATCCTTTCTTAAAGATAACGCTGATGCGCACTTACTTTTCGATGAATTAACCCCGAAAACCTCTCAGAGCATTGATATTTTGAGTGGTGGCAAAGCAGCATTAGAGCAAGCAAATACCACACTTGGCTTGGCGTTGAGCAATGTTGAAATTGATTATTTGATAGAAAATTTTGTTGCGTTAAATAGAAACCCAAAAGACATTGAGCTAATGATGTTTGCTCAGGCAAATTCAGAGCACTGTCGTCACAAAATCTTTAATGCTGATTGGATTATTGATGATGAAGCGCAAGCCATTTCACTGTTTGGCATGATTCGCAATACCTACAAAGCTCACCCAGAAGGCTTGTTGTCGGTTTATAGCGACAACTCTGCAGTGATGGCGGGCTATGAGTCAGAGCGCTTCTTTGCCAATAAAGACGGTGTTTACACTTCAAAAACCGAGCAAAAAGCTGTTCTAATGAAGGTTGAAACTCACAACCACCCTACTGCTATTGCACCGGATCCTGGTGCAGCTACCGGCTCTGGTGGTGAAATTAGGGATGAAGGTGCAACTGGTAGAGGCTCAAAACCAAAAGTTGGCTTATGTGGCTTCTCTGTATCCAACCTCAAAATTCCAAACAATAAAAAACCGTGGGAAGTTGACTACGGTAAACCAAAACAAATTGTCTCAGCTCTCGACATTATGATCGAAGGCCCTTTGGGTGCAGCAGCTTTTAACAACGAATTCGGTCGACCCAATACTTGTGGCTACTTTAGAACTTATGAACAAAAAACAGCAAGCAACCAAGTAAGAGGCTATCACAAACCTATTATGTTGGCTGGCGGCTTGGGCAATATTCAAGAAGGTCATGTTGAAAAAGGCTTGATTTCGCACGGCGATAAACTCATCGTTTTAGGCGGACCAGCTATGCTAATCGGCCTTGGTGGTGGTGCAGCCTCAAGTGTAGGTAGTGGCGAACAAAGTGAAGATTTAGACTTTGCCTCAGTTCAGCGCGCTAACGCCGAGATGCAAAGACGCGCCCAAGAAGTGATTGACACTTGTGCCAATCTAGGCGATGACAATCCGATTGTTTCTATTCATGATATTGGTGCTGGCGGTCTATCAAACGGCGTACCTGAACTGGTAAACGACAGTGGAAAAGGCGCAATTTTAGAATTAAGAAACGTACCTAATGACGATAAACAAATGTCGCCAATGGAGATTTGGTGTAACGAATCTCAAGAGCGTTACGTGCTCGCCATTAACGGTGACAGTGTTGATCTATTCAAGTCAATTTGTGAGCGTGAACGCGCCCCTTTTGCCATCCTAGGTGAGGCAACAGACGATCGCCATCTTAAGATGAACGATGCCCATTTTGGTGATTCACCTATTGATCTTCCAATGTCGGTGCTTTTAGGTGCAACACCCAAAACACTAAAAAATATCAGCTCAATTGCTAATATCGAGTTAGAGTTTGACGATGCAAATGTCGAGGTTAAAGAGGCGATTGACCGCCTACTAGCTCTGCCAACAGTTGCTAGCAAAAACTTCCTTATTACTATTGGTGATCGATCGGTGACTGGCTTGGTTGCCAGAGAACAAATGATTGGCCCATGGCAAGTGCCTGTTGCAGATTGCGCTGTCTCACTCTCGGATTATGTTGGCTATCAAGGCGAGGCAATGTCCCTTGGTGAAAAAACACCCATGGCGCTTAGCAACGCTGCCGCTGCTGCCAGAATGAGTATTGGTGAAGCACTAACCAATATGATGAGCATCTACGTTGAAGACATTCATCACATCAGTTTGTCTGCTAACTGGATGTGTGCCAGTGGCTTTGAAGGTGAAGACGCCAAAATGTATGAAGCGGTCAAGGCTGTCGGCATGGAATTATGCCCAGCACTTGGCCTAACCATTCCTGTTGGCAAAGATTCAATGTCAATGAGGAGCTCATGGCAAGATGGAGAACAAGAAAAATCCGTCACCGCACCGTTGTCACTCATCATTACTGCTTTTTCAAAAATTCCGGACGCACGCAAACAGATCACACCGTTACTGCAAAAAGAAACCGACTCAGAGCTTTTATTAATCGACTTAGGTTCTGGTAAAAACCGTATGGGCGGCTCTTGTTTAGCGCAAGTTTACAACCAAGTTGGTAAAACAACACCCGACCTCGATGATGTCAAACTGTTTGACAATTTCTTCGCAACGATCAACGAATTAAATCAAGCCGGTTTAATTGATGCTTATCACGATCGCTCAGATGGCGGCGCTATTATCACCTTGCTAGAAATGGCTTTTGCCTCAAATTGCGGCTTAAATATTGCATCCAGTAATGCCATAAGCTCGTTATTTAACGAAGAGCTTGGTTGCGTGATACAAGTCTCAATCGACAACAAAGATCACGTGCTTGATGCCCTTAACAAGGCCGGTCTTGGCGACTGCACAAGTACAATCGCAACAATAAATTCCGATGACATCATTCGAATCTCTGATGAGAGCGGTGAAATTTACGGCGAGAATCGCGCCACTCTGCAACAACAATGGTCATCGACTTCGTATGAAATCTCAAAACTGAGAGATAACCCTCAGTGTGCACAATCTGAATTTGATGAAATACTAAAACCGTCCAACGGCTTAGTAATTGCGCCAAATTTTGACATTAATGAGAACGTAAGTGCACCTTATATCAACGTTGGCACAAAACCAAAAATTGCTGTTTTGCGCGAACAAGGCATTAATGGTCATATCGAAATGGCCGCAGCATTTACTAAAGCCGGTTTCGAGGCGCACGATGTCCATATGAGTGACATCTTAAGTGGCAGAGTATCGTTAGACGCTTTCCGCGGACTCGTGGCCTGTGGCGGCTTCTCGTATGGAGACGTATTGGGTGCTGGTCGTGGCTGGGCAAACTCCATTCTTTACAACCCACGTGCCAAAGACCAGTTCAGCGAATTCTTTAATCGCGATGACAGCTTTGCACTGGGTGTTTGTAACGGCTGTCAAATGATGTCCAACTTAACAGAAATCATTCCGGGCACTGAAAATTGGCCAAGCTTTGAGCGCAACACTTCCGAGCAATTTGAAGCGCGTTTCTTAAGTGTTGAAGTGCAAGAATCTAAATCATTATTCTTTGATGGCATGGCAGGCTCAATATTACCGATTGTCACCGCCCACGGCGAAGGACGAGCAAGCTTCGCTTCAAGCGCTAATGAAAATGCTATTGGTATTAAATACGTTGACCATCAAGGCAATCCAACTCAGATTTATCCGCACAACCCGAACGGCTCAGATAGCGCAACCGCTGGCCTTTGTAATGATTCCGGCAGAGTGACCATCGTTATGCCACACCCCGAACGAGTAGCCAGAGCAATTCAAAATTCGTACCACCCAAATGACTGGAATGAAAGATCCCCATGGATGCGCATGTTTGAAAATGCTAGAGTTTGGATGGGTTAAGGCAATGCTTGTCACAAACCACAAGCTTCACAGAATCTACTGAACCAAAACTTTATGAAACGCCTGTATTAAGCCCTAGGGAGATGTCTATCCCTTCTGTTTGTTACCCAATTTTCTCATATAGCTCACCAAGATTATCGACTATTATCGTGGGTTCTACTCTCCATGGATCAAAGATGTTATCTTTTGAACGCTGCACCCAAGCAGCACACATACCTGCGGAAATTGCACCTATGACATCAAAAGGGTTGCTTGAAATTAACCATGAATCATTGCCACAAGCTTCAGACTCTCGTAGAAAATGATGATACACAGCAGGGTTTGGCTTAAATGATTTGATGTCATCTGCACTAACAACCCCTAGAAAATAATCTCTTATTCCCGCTGCAACAAGCAGTGTTTCGACGGCATCTGCACTGCCATTTGAAAAAGCAAACAGCCGATAATTTTTTTCTTTTAATTTTGCCAGACTGTCTTCTACGTCCTTGAACGCAGGAAGGGTGCGGTAACTTTCAAGTAATGTTTTCTTTTGTTCTTTGGTGAGGTTGATTTTATAGAATGCGCATGTGTAATTAAGGGCGTCACTTGTGCAAACAGAAAAGTTTTCATAATTCTTCATCAATCCTCGACGAAATGAATATTCCAACTGCTTTTCTCGCCAAGTATGAGAGAATTGCTTTGCTTTACTTCCTATTAGCTTCTGTAACGCAGAAACAACACCATCTGTATCAATTAAGGTTCCGTACACATCAAAAGCAAGTGTTTTCGACATTAAATCCTCCTAATGCTTTTTATAGCTAGCGTCTATCAAAGGTGCTGAAGCGACAGCGCACGAGTTTATGTTGTTGTTAGCCATTTATTCCTCAAATACAATCAACTCAATTTCAGCAGCCTCTTTTCTAAGCGGGATCAGGGCTCGGTATTCGGGCGAAGAGTACCAGCCATTTACTGCCTCTTTATCAGGAAATTTTATTACCACTGTGTCATTGTGCTTGTGGCTTCCTGAAAGCACTGAGGTCATCCTCCCTCTAAACACCAATACACCCTTCCACGGCTCTATAGTTGCAGGAACACTCCGACGATATTCAGACCATTTTTCTGCATTTTTTACGGTTATGTGCCCAATTACGTATGCCTCTGCCATAAAACAAGTTTACCTAATTTGTAGTTGATTTCGTAGATGTCGTACTGCCTTATTCTATTAAATGACCAAATTATTCGCTCTAAGAGGAAAACGCTTAAATAAATGGGTATCGTCCCCTTTTATTTTGATGTTTTCAACTGGTTGATAATGCAATAGTTTATACAATTTCTTGTGCTTCTATGCGGGTCATCTTTCAAGTAACGGAGTCAATCGATACTGTCTCCATCGAATTTTATTTACCGACTAACACCAACAGCACAGAGCCAGCCATCGCGCAAGCAACAGCCACGACTCTACGCAAATTGAGAGGCTCTTTCAAGAACATGACACCAATAGCAATCGCGAACACTGTGCTCGTTTCGCGTAGAGCGGACACATAAGTCATTGGCGCAAGGGATAGCGCCCACATTATTATCCAGATCGCGAACAATGAGACCACACCGGCTAAAATACCGGGCACCCAGTTCGTACGCATAATGCGCAAGGTTTCCTTGCGCTTATAAAATGCGACAACAAGAACCAGCGGAAACCCATCGAGAAAGAATAACCAAAATGTATAGCTGTTCGGATCCGCTGCAACTCGCACGCCAAGAGCATCCGTCACAGTATAGAACGCGATAAGAAGTCCTGTGGCCACAGCGGCAACCACTGCTCTCCAGTCGAACGATTGCGCTCGCGCATCTACCAGGGCGATTAAGCCTATACTAATGAGAGCGACAGCGAACAGTCCACCGGAGGTTATCTGCTCTCCTAACAACAGTACCGCAATCAATGTTACAACCAACGGCGAAATACCCCTGGCGATGGGATAAACAAGACTGAGATCACCGAACCGGTAGCTGACGATGAGGGCAAGATAATAGGCATTGTGAAGAACGATAGAAACCCCGATATACGGCCAGCTTTCTATCGTTGGAAAAGCGACGAATGGGAGAGCAAATAACGAGAGTAATCCACCAGAACCCGAGATAATAGCCATGATGACGAGCCTGTCACCCTGAATTTTAACAATGGCATTCCACACGGCGTGCAAAAGTGCCGCCCCGAGGACCATCAAGAAGACTGTTATATCCATAAATTATTGATCTCTCTCTTTCGTCAATTTCGGCACTAAGAATTGACTTTTAACCACAGTCACTTGTTAGCTGTAGGTGAAATCATAGTATTTTGAATAGTGCACAATATTTGGGATGGTTTCAACTCGCCAATGTTTGAATACGCTTTGCGTGCACCTAATTTGAAATTAAGCTTCGTACCGATTGCGTTTTTGCGTGTCTTGCCACGATCTAAAAATTGAGAACATGGAGTATTGCTGATTAAACTCCTGAGCTTCAACAAGGCCATTGTTTGCGACCCGTCGCGGTAGTGAGGTTGATCATGTCGGTATGAAAAATAGGTTCAGAGTATAATTTTAACCTGCCTCTTTCGCCAACTCCTTTTGTTTTGCTTCCGAAACATTGCCTGTTTCCGCATAAACTTTCCAATCACTCAGAAAGCCACCGATGAGCTTATTAAAATTCATTTTCATCAGTGGCCCCATCAACAAACCCATTAATCCACTTAATTTTGCTGTTATATTTGTTGAGGCTCTACAACTATTTTCGTCAATGACTTCAACAACAATAGTATTTGTTAGTTCCGAAACAAAGCCCGGCATTTTTTCAGCTTTTGCTGACCAGGTGATGGCATATTTTTCTGCATCATAATGCAGGATTTTCTCGTCAACCTTGCCAAAACCAGCCACTTCACAGTGCCGGCCGCCGGCAGGCGCATCGTTGAAATCTTTGGCAGCATCTTTATCTTCCCACGACTTTTGAACACCTCGACCCCAATCAGAAATATTCAAAAAATTCGGACCGACTATATCCCAAGTTTTTAATGCACTTGTGTCTACAATTATTGACCGCTTAATGTTTAGTTTTCTCATTTGATTGATCCTTATTAATAGAATATAGCGCAAGTTATGTTACCAATAATTACATTTTAGAGTGATACAAAATGACACCAACCTTTTGATCTACATATTCAACGTTTAAGCCATTAACAATTGCTTGCATGAAGCACTCAAAAAAAAGGTAATTGAAAATTTGTAAAATTTTGATTACCATCTATCTTAGCACTTAAATAAGTCATATTTACCCACAAATGAGTACAGGAACAGCCATTTTCAGGCATTAAACGACTGTTTTATTGAGTTTTTAT
>CAJXHL010000048.1 GCA_913054335.1 uncultured Gammaproteobacteria bacterium
GACTTGTGTTAATAACAAATGCACTGATCATTGAAATTGGTTTGGTGTCGGTTGGCGAAAGATTGACGCAATTTATGCGCAACAACTCAACGCTTGCGCACTGGTTAGAGCGCGGTGTTGGTTTGGTGTTAGTTGGTATTGGCTTTAATTTTTTTGGTGATTGCAGGCTTTTTTATTTTAAGCTGAGTACAATACGAGCCAAGTAGGAAACAACTATACGAGATTGTTTCTGTTTTGAACTTATCATTATTTTGGAGAAAAAATGTCCGCAAACGCCAACGCTATTCAAAGAATTAAAGAGCACTATACCACTTGGCAACATGCTTTATTTTGGCTGGGAGTTTTTGTTAATTTCTTGGTTTTCTATCTTGTCATCTCTGATTTATCTTATGTCGGACTGGCAATGCCTATCATTCAAGGTCTCTATCTTGCAATGTGCTTTAAGGCTTATGCGAAAGGATCAAACGCACTCATGATTATTATTCCTTTGTATGTGGTTTCAGGAGCGTTGTATATGTCACTTAGTGCAGTTGCTTAAAAATAGCTTTCCAATAATAACAGTATTTACAACGGAGAATTGCAATGAGTAATTTATCAGAAAAAGAATGCATTGCTTGTAGCGGCTGGGTGCCGAAACTTGTGGGCGAAGCGCTTACCAATCTACACATCGAGCTTGGCTCGCAGTGGAAAGTGATCGATGAGCACCATCTAGAGAAAACATTCAAATTTAGCAACTTTAGAAAGGCACTTGATTTTACAAATGCGGTGGGTGAATTAGCTGAAGAGCAAAATCATCACCCCGATATTTTTCTTGCTTGGGGCAAGGTCAAAGTGACTATTTGGACGCACAAGATTGACGGCTTAACCGAGAGTGACTTTGTTTTTGCCGCCAAGGCTGAACAGGTTTATCCAAGCTAGCAAAGCACTCACAGAATCTTCTCAAGTGGATTCACAGCCATTGATTGGCAACATAGCTATTATCATCAATCGAAAACCATCGTTGCGTTTCGTCGATAAGCGCTCGCCTTCACTTCTTGAGTATAATGAAGTGAATAGTGACGCATTTTGATTTCGTGGTATAAAAACAAGATTGTAGCGATGGCCGATTTACAATCGACCATATTAGACTTATTGAGCTATTCAAATCTTTTCTGATGTCATCATCAAGGAATACGCATGAACAGGGCTTTTCGTCAACAAAACAATGAACACAGTACCCACTATCCTAAGCTATTAGGAACGCGTGGTGCGGTTGCTACCGAACACTACTTGTCGACAAAAGCTGGCGCCGATTTGTTGGGAGTCGGTGGAAATGCTGTTGATGCCGCGGTCGGGGCGACACTTGTCGAGTGTGTGGTCAATCCACAAATGGCCACCCTCGGCGGAGAATGCCCGATGTTGATTTGCATGGCTTCGTCGAGAGAAGTTGTTGCTGTAAACGGCAATACCGCCGCTCCAGGACTCGCTACCCCAGAAGCTTACCAAAGACGAGGACTAAGACAAGTGCCAGATGAAGGCATTCTAGCAAGCGGTGTACCAGCGACACTCAGCGCATTGGTTACTGCGCTTACCCAATTTGGCCGACTGAGCTTTGCCGAAGTAGCTGCACCGGCGCTTGATTACGCCAAGAATGGCTTTCCAGTGCACACCGGTCTTTATGCCTCAGAGGGTTTTGGTATTCGAGACCTTGCAGAGAAATTCAGCAGGGAGTGGCCTGGAAGTGCCCAGCTTTATTCGCCACAAGGTGTGGCTGTGAAAGTTGGTGATCTGCTTGTCAATTCCGCATTGGCCGATTTATTGGATCATCTGATAATGGCAGAAAAAACGCAGTCTGGAGATCGAAAAAGAGGCTTGGAGGCGGTACTTGAGTCCTTTTATAAAGGCGAGCCAGCCAAGGAGATAGATGCCTTTTCCAAGGAGCGTGATGGTTTGCTTGCTCGCTCGGATTTGGAATGTTTTCAAACACATTGTGAAAAACCAGTCTCTCTACAATTTGCCAACACTACTGTATTTAAGTGCGACACTTGGAATCAGGGGCCAGTGATGCTACAAGCATTGGCCATGTTGGAAACCTTTGATCTTAAGAAAATGGGACACAACAGCGTTGACTACATTCATTGCACCACAGAGGTTTTTAAATTAGCTTTCGCAGATCGTGAACAGTATTACGCTGACCCCACGCAAGTGGACGTCCCCATTGATGAGCTGTTGTCAAAGGAATATGCTTGTATGCGTTCTGCACTTGTAGATCCAAAGAAAGCGAGCTCTGAATTGCGCCCTGGCGATCCTAAACGGCAGCGGGCCTTACTACCAATGCAGGAGCGCTTAGGTGGGGCCGCATGGGGCCCGGGAACGGTTCATGTGGACGTGATTGATGGCGACGGTAATATGGCTGCTTTCAGCCCAAGTGGTGGCTGGCTTAAGTCAGCAGAGGTTGTGCCCGCTTTGGGCTTTCCTTTGGGAAATCGGATGATGACTTTTTATCTCGAACCTAGCAACCATCCAAATATTGTTGCGCCCTTCAAGCGCCCCCGCACAACAGTTAGTCCTTCGTTGGCTTTCCGTGATGGCCATCCTTGGATGGTATTTGGAAGCATGGGTGGTGATCAGCAGGATCAGTGGCAATGTCAGTTTTATCTTAACCAGATCTTGTTCGGCATGTCTATCCAAGAAGCCATTGAGGCGCCTAAGTATAGCAGTGAGCATTTTCCGGGATTTTTTGCACCGCACGAGCGCTCTGTAAACCTTCTGCGAATTGAGCCGCGATTAGGTCAAGAAATTATTGATGGCTTGACTCAGTTAGGCCATCAACTGCAGTTGGGCGCCGAGTGGTCAGAAGGTTATTTATTGGCTGCAGCACGTGATCCAACGAGCGGCATACTAGAAGCAGGCTGTGACCCCAGAGGAGCTAAAGGAGAAGTTTTTCCTGCTTGTGCATTATGCTGGTAAACGTTCATTATGCTGAAATAACGTTGTTGATAAAAAGTGTTGTGTAATATTTTCTATGTTGAGATACAGCTGTAATCAGGCTCGAGAGAGGATTAAAATAGCATAGCACTTAAGCCCCACCCATACGTTCGACGCTAAGCTTGATGGATGATTAAATCGATGGCATAATGGCGTGATGCGAAAAAACCCGAAAGTTAGTAATGTTCATACAGTTGCGAAAAGTAAGATTTTCCGCGTGGAGTCGATGGATGTTGAATTTTCGAATGGAGCTACAAGAACTTATGAGCGCTTAAATCCTAAAGGAAGGGGTGCGGTTTTAGTCATTCCGATGTTGGATGACGATACGGTACTGATGATTTATGAGTTCTCAGGGGGAACGGAGCGCTACGAACTCGGTCTAACTAAAGGCAAAATTGATGCAGGTGAAACGCCAGTTGAGGCTGCCCAACGTGAACTCAAGGAAGAGATTGGCTATGGTGCGAACAAACTAACATTTCTCAAAACCATTACCTTGGCACCAGGTTATCAATCCAATACGACTCATATTGTGTTGGCGGAAGATTTGTATGAGCATTGGGAAGAAGGTGATGAGCCAGAACCCCTTGAAGTGGTGTTGCACAAACTCTCAGACCTTGAAGAGCTCACTTACCATGAGGATTTGACAGAAGCCCGCAGCATATTGGCACTTTATATGGCGAGAGACATTATTAGCAATCGATAGCAGTGCTTCAAATACCAAGCGAGTTTTGGCTGGACAAGCCCGACACACCTTTTCCAGATGTTAATTTGGCTTTAAAAGAGCCTAACGGCCTGATTGCCATTGGCGGTGAGTTATCAACCGAGCGCTTGTTAGATGCTTATAGCAAGGGCATCTTCCCATGGTACAGTGAGGGCGAGCCGATACTTTGGTATTCACCAGATCCTAGAATGGTGATAACGCCCGATCGTTTTCGCTTGTCTAAAAGTATGGCGAAAATCATGCGATTAGAAAGATTTGAGGTGAGGAAAAACTCAAATTTCGACAAAGTTATCAACCTTTGTCGAAACGTAGTAAGACCAGATCAGAATGCCACTTGGATTGATGACGATATGGTTAATGCCTATTGCGTGCTACATCAGAAAGGTTTTGCGCATTCAATTGAGACGTACGAAGAAGGTGAACTGGTGGGCGGTCTTTACGGTGTTGCACTTGGCGAGGTGTTTTTTGGCGAGTCGATGTTCTCCTTGGCAAGTAATGCTTCAAAAATTGCCTTTGCTAGTTTGCTGCAAAGCGGTTCTTACAAATTGATTGATTGTCAAGTTCAAAACGAACATTTAAGAAGCCTAGGTGCAACCAATATCTCAAGGGATTTGTTTGTGCAACAGCTGAAAGCCTTTGTGTAAAATAGCGCTATTAAAGCAAAACCGGTAAGCGGCATGACAAAAATACTGAAAGTGACAATGATTGTTTCATTTGTAATCGCTCTGAGCGCTTGTGGCAGAATGGGTGACTTAACGCCTGCAACAGAGACTCAAGATAGTTCAGTGTCAACATCTAGTGCTGCCTAAGCTAAAATCCGTTGAACACATTTTCTTTTCAAAACGACATCTTGCATGCTGAGTCTGTTCCTGTAACAGACCTTATGGCAGCGTACGACTCACCACTCTACATTTATTCTAGAGCTGAAATAGAGGCCAACTGGCTTGAATTCGACCAAGCTTTTGGCGACCATCCTCATTTAATCTGCTACGCAGTAAAAGCCAACTCTAATATAGCGGTTCTTAATGTTCTGGCCAAAATGGGCTCCGGCTTTGATATCGTTTCTATCGGTGAACTCCAGCGCGTTATTGCTGCTGGTGGTAATCCTACAAAATGCGTATTTTCAGGTGTGGCAAAAACAAGTTCTGAAATACAGCAAGCTTTGGAAATTGGCATTTATTGCTTCAACGTAGAATCTGCGGGTGAGTTGAATAGGATCGAGTCGGTAGCCAGCGCTATGAGCGTTCAAGCGCCAATTTCAATTCGAGTGAATCCGGATGTGGATGCGAAAACACACCCGTATATCTCTACCGGCTTAAAAGAAAATAAATTTGGTGTTGATGTTGAAGTCTCAAAGGCTTTGTACCACAAGGCTCAACAATCAGATTCGCTTAATGTCTGCGGCATGGATTGCCATATTGGTTCTCAAATCACTGAAGTGTCACCATTTATTGACGCTCTTGATAAGGTGCTTGCATTGATATCTGAATTGAGTGCAGAGGGTGTCGACATCAAGCACCTGGATTTGGGTGGTGGTATTGGTATTGCTTACGATGATGAGCAAACAATTGATATTGCGTCTTATATTCAGGAGGCACTTGCAAAAGCTGGTGATCTGAAAATATTGCTAGAGCCAGGCAGAGCAATTGTTGGTAATGCCGGCATTTTTGTGACTCAAGTTGAGTACTTGAAACAAAGTGATAAAAAATCTTTTGCTATTATTGATGGCGCAATGAATGATTTACTGCGCCCTGCACTTTATAGTGCTTACCATAAAGCTGTTGTTGTTGAACAAAATCCGAACGGCGTTACGGACGCCTGGGATTTGGTTGGACCCGTTTGTGAAACGGGTGATTTCTTAGCTAAGAACCGAACACTAACTTTGGCGCAGGGTGATTATGTTGCCTTGATGTCTGCCGGTGCGTATGGTTTTAGCATGAGTTCAAATTACAATACCCGACCAAGAGTTGCAGAAGTGATGGTATCGGGTGAGACGCACACCTTGGTGCGCAAGCGTGAAAGCATTGAGTCTTTATTTGAAAACGAATACACATTGAATGATTAATAATAAAACTATGAAACTAACTAACAATCAAAAGAAATATTTGCGCAGCCTTGCACACGATCTAAAGCCCGTGGTAATGGTCGGTCAACACGGCCTTAGTGATGCTGTCCTTGCAGAACTGAAATCGAGTATGGCAATTCACGAGCTTTTAAAGATTAAAGTGCGTGCTGAGAATCGTGAAGAAAAACAGCAAATTATTGAAAAAATTGCTGCCTTTTCAGAAGCTGCTATCGTCCAAGTGATTGGCGGTGTATTGGTGATTTACCGCCCTTTTGACGAAGATTCGGTCATCATATTACCTAGAAGATGAAAATTGCGATCAGTGCAGCAGAAGCTTCGGGTGATCTAGTCGCCTCTGCACTGGTCAAATCTTTACTTGAATTAAACCCCCGATGCAATATTGAAGGCATGGCGGGTGACAAAATGACCGCTGCCGGCTGCAAACAATTGTGGCACCTCAACCAAGTCAATGTAATGGGCTTTAGCGAGGTTATCAAAAAATTGCCTTCTCTACTGCGCCTTCGAAAGTCGATGGTGTCTCATTTTTCTAAGAAATCGCCGGCTGTGTTTATTGGCGTTGATGCGCCTGATTTTAATTTTAAGATTGAGCGACAGTTAAAGGCTCGCGGCACCAAAACTGTTCATTTTGTCAGCCCTTCGGTGTGGGCGTGGCGCTCAGGTCGAATTAACAAAATCAAAGAATCAACGGACTTAATGCTGTGTATGTTCCCTTTCGAAGTGGATTTTTATAAAAAGCATGGACAAGAGGCACTATTTGTCGGACACCCATTGGCAGAAACTCTGCAGCCAAGAACAGATCATCAGCAGGGTAAAAAAGTACTGTTGATGCCTGGTTCTCGTGAGGCGGAAATTAAATCTTTATTGCCTGAGATGTTGGGCGCCCTAATGCTTATGAAAGAGCAAGATGAAGAGGTTAGTTTTTCCTTGGCTTTGGCTAATAAGAATTTACAATCTTGGGTAGAAAGTCAAATCTCAGGCCTAGATATTGAGATTAGCATCGGTGATGCACATCAGAAGATTTCAGAAGCGGATTTGGTTATTGTTGCCTCGGGCACAGCAACACTTGAGATTGCGATGTTAGGCGTGCCGATGGTTGTTGTTTACAAGCTCTCAGCGATTAGTTATCAAATTGCCAAGCGTTTATTAAAAACTGATTTTGTCTCTCTGCCGAATGTGATGTTAGGTAAAGAGTTAGTGCCAGAGCTGCTTCAGGACCAAGCAAATGCCGATAATATCGCAAGTTCTGCCTTGCGAATACTGAGTGCTGACAATACGCAGTTAGTGGCTGAATTAAGTTCTATTCATACACAGCTTAACCAAGGATCGGCTGAAAAATCAGCCAAGGCTATTTTGGCGTTTATTAATGACTAAGTTGATGCACCAAATTGTACTGAGCGCTTTGTCCGAGGATATCGGAACGGGGGATATTTCATCGAGTTTGCTTGACGACAAGCTTGTATCAGCTAAAATTATTTGTCGCGAGAAAGCTGTGATATCTGGCCTTGATTATGCAGCGCTTTGCTTCTATGAACTTGACCCTAATGTTGCAATTGAGTGGCAAATTGAAGAGGGCGGCATAAGCGAACCTGGGCAAACGCTTTGTTTGCTGAAAGGCCTGTCTAGAGCAATGATTAGCGCCGAGCGAACAGCACTTAATTTCCTCCAGACATTAAGTGCTACAGCCACTCAAACAAGACATCTAGTGGATTTAATTGTCCACACCAAAACCAAATTGCTTGATACGCGAAAAACACTGCCAAATCTCCGCCATGCACAAAAACAAGCAGTCAAAAGTGGTGGTGGTGTTAATCATCGCATGGGGCTGTTTGACTGTGTAATGCTTAAAGAAAATCATATTTCAGCGATTGGTTCTCTTGAAGGGGCAATCGATAGAGCGTTAAAGTCATTTCCAGATAAGCCAGTGATTGTTGAAGTCGAGACCTTGGATCAATTAGATCAGGCACTCGCTATTGGCGGTGTGACGCGAATATTGTGCGACAATTTTGACCCAAGAGTGCTAGCTGATGCCGTTGGCAAAGCGAGTGGAAAATGCCCGTTAGAGGCTTCAGGTAATATTGACGAGAGCAATATTCAAGAATATGCAGAAACAGGGGTCGACTATATTTCCATTGGTGCTATTACTAAACACATCCAATCAATCGACCTATCTTTGCAATTTGAGATTGTTGCAAAATAGTGCATTGCACTGTTTTTCAACAACTCAGACAGCTTTATAAGTTGGGGAAGGGTATTAATTAGAAGTTAGGCGCTAGCCAAAAAAGCTGGGCTTACACTGTCCTCTTTTGTATTATAGCTAAGGGGTTTTCCGTCAAGGCCCTTCACACTGCCGCCCGCTCCTTCAAGGATGCAAACACCTGCAGCCGTATCCCATTCCGAACACAGACCGAATTTAGGGTAATAATGATATTTTCCTTCGGCAATCGTGCAGAATTTAAGCGCACTGCCTAGGAGGAAAAGTTCAAAATTAGTTTTATTGCTGAGGTGTTTTTGCAGATGTTTGTTTGTTGAGGAGTAGTGCCCTATGACAACATGCTGCCATCGCCCTGGTTGTGAAGTTTGAAGCGGATAACAAACATTTCCAAGCAGTTTTATACTGGTCTCACCAGGAATCCTATAATAATGAACCTTGCTGAAAGGCGCATAAATGAGACCAAAAATTGGGTAGTTGTTTTTGACGTAAGCAATATTGATGCAAAAGTCATAGTTACCATCTAGAAAATCTCGGGTGCCGTCTAGGGGGTCAATAAGCCAATACTCATTCCAATCTTTGCGAATTGCAAAGGGAATTTCGTGTGACTCTTCTGAAAGAATCGGTATATCTGGAGTGAGTTGTTCTAGTTTTGCGCTAATCAATTTGTGAGCCGTTTCATCGGCGATTGTCATCGGCGTGTTATCCGATTTAACAGTGATGTCTAGCTTTTCACTATGAAGCACCATGATGCGCTCGCCAACCTCAGAGGTAAGTTCGATAAGTTCGGGTAATAATGCGGCAAACATGGGTTTAATCATACCCCTTGTCGCGTTGCGACCAAAGAATAATGGTGGGCCTACTTGGACTTGAACCAAGGACCAATCGATTATGAGTCGACTGCTCTAACCAACTGAGCTATAGGCCCGAATAGTTACTGTATTATTCCAAGAAGCTTTGTAACTTATGCGCTCGTGAAGGGTGTCTCAGTTTGCGTAGAGCTTTCGCTTCGATTTGACGGATTCTCTCACGAGTAACATCAAACTGACGCCCCACTTCTTCCAAAGTATGGTCAGTGCTCATATCAATACCAAAACGCATCTTCAGAACCTTTGCTTCTCTTGGGGATAAGTTTGCCAATAAATCGCTAGTTGTTTCTTTGAGGCTTTCTTTGGTTGTTATCTCAACTGGAGAAGAGAGTTTTTCATCTTCAATAAAATCGCCAATAGTAGAATCTTCGTCATCACCTACTGGATTTTCCATTGATAATGGCTCTTTAGCAATTTTAAGAATTTTGTTAATTTTATACTCTGGTAATTCCATTTCTATCGCCAGCTCTTCAGGCGTCGCTTCACGGCCAAACTTTTGCAGAAGTTGACGTCTTACTCGATTGAGCTTGTTGATGGTCTCAATCATATGGACTGGAATACGAATTGTGCGTGCCTGGTCAGCAATTGAGCGAGTAATCGCTTGGCGAATCCACCAAGTAGCATAAGTTGAGAACTTGTAGCCACGACGGTATTCAAACTTATCAACAGCTTTCATTAGCCCCACATTGCCCTCTTGAATAAGGTCTAAGAATTGCAAGCCACGGTTAGCGTACTTTTTTGCAATAGAAATGACCAAGCGTAAGTTAGCTTCAATCATTTGTGATTTTGCTTTTTTCGCTCTGCGGTCACCACCACGTAATTGCTTGTTAATTTCTTTTAGTTCTGCAATGGTGATTTGCATAGCTTCTTGGCTTTCCAGAAGGTTTTTCTGGGCGTAGTAGATTTCTTCTTCGCATGCGGCCAGACCGTCTTTGGCTTTGCCTTCAGCTTTGATTGATTTTGTCCAATCAAAGTTGGTTTCATTGCTAGTGAATGAGTCGTAGAAAACTGCCTTGTCTACACCGGCGTAATTAAGTGCTTCACGAATAATTTTTTCTTGTTTTTGCACTTCGTTAACGCGATCAGTTACCAGCTCCATCATTGTTCCAACCAATTTGGGTGCAAGTCTTAAATCAGAAATAGCCGTTGAGAACTTCTGTCTTGCTTTAACAGTTTTAGTATCTTGGTAGCCGTGCTTTTCATTGGCAACCGTATAGCTCTTGAAAGTTTTTTGAATTTTATCAAAACGTATGTAGACTTTTTCTTCGTCCGGACCTGTGTACTCTAGTTCATCAAGTTCTTCATCGAACTCGTCTTCGTCAAAATCCTCATCTTCTTCTTGCGCTGCAGCTATAGCTTCAGCTTGTTCGGCTATGCGCTCTGCAATAAGTGCTTGTTTTTCTTCAAATTCTTCAGCGTCACCTTGATAGCCAATGACAACGTCGGTCATCTTACATTTGCCTTCTTCTAAACGAGTATAAGCCTTAAAGAAGTATTCAGAAATTGCAGGGTAAAGGGTAATTGCTTGCAAGATTTCAAAAACGCCGGCTTCGATTTCTATGGCAATGCGGACTTCGTCTTTTTGCTCTAAAAGTTCCACAACGCCCATTTCACGCATGTACATACGTACTGGGTCTGTCGTTCTACCGAATTCAGAGTCAAGTGCAGCTAATGCTGCAACAGCGGCTTCAGCTGAGGTGGATTGAGCTTTAGCTCCCGATTCAATAACCAGTGTATCTGGATCAGGTGTTTCATCAGAAACAGTAATGTCCAACTCTTCAAGAATAGTAACAATAGGCTCAACTTGCTCTGGCGTGAGTAAATCCTCAGGCAGCATGTCGTTAATTTCAGAATAGGTTAAGTAGCCTTGCTCTTTCCCTTTCATAATTAAATTTTGTAGCGCTTGCTTGTGTTCTTTGGTGGTGGTTTTCATAATAAATATTTTGAGCGAACAAGGGGGGGATTATACCTAGAGACCTTTGCAACAATCATTTTTATCATTCAGCAAATCTAAAATGATTGTTGCAAAGGCCTCTTAAAATTTTTGCTCTGAATTAAGCGCCTTGGCGGGAATTTGGGTTATTTGGTATCGGTAAATATTGAGCTTATTGACTGCTCTTTACTAATGCGTCTGATGACATTGGCAAGGGTGGGCGCAATTGATAATTGTCTAATTTTTGAACAGCCTATTGCTTCGGCTGTCAATGGTATTGTGTTGGTAATAACCAATTCATCCAATGTCGAGTTATTAATATTGTTTATGGCATTGCCAGACAAGACAGCGTGTGTTGCGTAGGCAACAACTTTAGTTGCGCCTTTCTCTTTAAGAATGTCGGCAGCTTGACAAAGTGTGCCAGCAGTATCAACCATGTCGTCAATCATCACACAGGTGCGTCCTTCTACATCACCAATCACATTCATCACTTTGACCATGTTTGGTGCTGGACGTCTTTTGTCGATAATTGCAAGATCCGCATCATTGATTTTTTTTGCAGCAGCCCTTGCCCTAACCACGCCACCAACATCCGGTGATACGACAACAACATCGTCAAAATTTTGCGCAAGAATGTCGTTAACTAGGACAGGTTGTGCGTAGATATTATCAATTGGAATATCAAAAAATCCCTGAATTTGATCAGCGTGCAAATCCATGGTTAAGATGCGATCAACACCTGCTGATTCAATCATTTTAGCCACTAATTTGGCGGTAATCGGCACACGCGTCAAGCGTGAACGACGATCTTGTCTTGAGTAACCAAAGTAAGGAACAACAGCAGTAATACGTCCTGCAGAGGAGCGATGAAGAGCATCAACTATTACCAATAATTCCATCAAAGTTTCTGCGGGCGAAGGACCACAAGTTGGCTGAATAACAAAAACATCACAGCCGCGAACATTATCCAGAATTTCAACTTGCGCTTCACCATCACTAAATTTACCGACAAAGGCTCTGCTTTGGTCAGTTTTTAGGTTATCAATAATCTCAGAAGAGAGGCTCGGGTTAGCGTTACCGCTAAAGATTTTGATAGTGTCTAATGTCATAGATATTAGTGTATTTTTGAAGTGTGTAAATTATACGCCAATAAACTGTGAAAAATAATTTCACAAACAGATCTTTAAAGGTGTTTTTTACTTTTTAAATCTTTATTCGGTTGACTGCTGTACAAGTTTTGACACTTTGCCTGTTACAACCATTAACAGTATTGCTCCAAGTCCAAATATATAAAGACCGCTATGCACTTGGATGCTGGCAATAGCACCCAGTTTTACTGTAACAACTAGAAGGGCGAC
>CAJXHL010000049.1 GCA_913054335.1 uncultured Gammaproteobacteria bacterium
AAATTACTTTAAGTATTATCACTAGCTTTTAAACAGAAGAAAAATTGCTGAAATTATCATTGCAACACCCGCCATTTTATATAACGCTTTTTCAAAATAGGGATTTCCAAGCAATATCTTTGACTGCCTTCCAATGAGTGCATAAAACACTTTTACACCACCAACTGCAACAATCGTGATGGTGAAAATAATCACTAGGTCGACACCAGAAATTCGCGAGAGATCAATAAAAGCAGGAAAAAAACCTAAATAAAAAAGAATGGCCTTTTGATCGACCAATGTCAGAAGTAGACCTCCAAAAAAACTATCTTTTAAAGATTCAGTCTTTGTATATTTTTTTGATAAGTCAGCTCTATCCTTTTTATACAGCCGATAGCCAAACCAACAAAGGTAAAAAGCAGCAAAATATCGGATTAATAAAAATGAGTCACCTAAAATCTCTCCCAAATAAGAAAGACCTACAAGTGCCACAATAATAAAAATAATATCCCCAGCAACAATACCAGCTGAAGTGCTCACTCCATGCAAGAAACCCGAGGAGATAGAGCGTGAGACCACCATTAAGACACTAGTGCTTGGCATTGCCGAAAGCAATAATAGCGAGATAAATAGCAAAAAAGTTGAATTATAATCCACCGTTTACTCTCTTCCCTCCCAACTAGCTAACAAGTATCACAGGGCTAAACATTATGATGTTATGAGGCGCATATAAGAAATAAATTTAATACTACAGAAAAATTATATTCGAGTTTATATTATTTCCGCTAAGGGCTTAAAAAACACCTGTTAACGAATTTGTTATATTGCCCTTTGGTTAAAAACAATCGGTGAATTTTTGGGTTGTTTTGCCTTCCCTTGTCTAAGTTATGCTTGTGATCAAAACCATGGGTGACTAGCACTTCAGTGCTAAAGCGTTCAATATCAATCTCTAGATTGAAATTTACCTCTTCTGCTATTTTGTTTCATTCGTGCTGATGCATGGATATTCACTTAATTAGTCGTTCAATTATAGCTCAATTAAAATAATCGTCTAACAAAGCTCATTAAATATACAACAAACTAATCAAAAGAACGCTTTAGAAAAACGCTTTAAAATAGAATCTATGAATTTCAACGAGCAAATTGAATAATTACACTCTGACCCTAATTATTACTTACATTTAATTTAGTAATCAATTGCTAAAGAATATTGAGGATTATTGTGTAATGACCAGTAGGCATCTTGTAGTTTCTGTGTGACTGGTCCCATAGCCCCGTTGCCAATAATTTTATCATCAATTTTGGTAATTGGTAGAATACCTCCGGCAGTACTTGTAGCAAACACCTCGTTCGCACAGCGAGCATATTCAGGGGCTAAATTGCCCTGGATAACTTTATACCCATAATCTGTTGCTAATTCTATTGCTGTTTTTCGCGTAATTCCCTCGAGAATCCCGCTTGCAGGAGTTATTATCTCTGTGTCTTTTACAGCAAAAATATTGAATCCAGGCCCTTCTGTAATATTTCCCTGTGAGTCAACCACCACAGCTGTTTCTCCACCTCGATCGAAAGCCTCAAATTGCCCCATTACAAAATCAAGCCAATGATAATTTTTAACAGCAGGATCAACAGACTCAACTGGTATTCGTTGCTTACTGCTCACAATCAGGTGAAGCCCATTTTGTGATTTGGTTATCCAAACAAAAGGAATTGCAAAGGCGAAAAATTGGTTTGTGCATGTTCTTGGGTCTCGAGAGCCGGGTTTAGGCAAACCTCGAGTTGTAATCATTTCGACATAAGCCTCACGCAATCCACTGGCCTTAACGCAGTTACTCAACACCAGTTTTAATTCTTCGCGTGTGTAAGGAATTGACATGCGTAGCTTTTCCATACTGGAAAAGAATCGCTCCAGGTGATCGTCAAGTCGAAAAAATTTACCATCCCAAACGTGTACAACATCATATGTTGCGTCAGAATGAAGGAAACCCCAATCTAGTAACGAAATCTTTGCTTCAGAAATTGGAACTATCCTCGCATCGACGTAGGCGAAACCTTTTGTAACGTCAGTCATAGTTGTTATCTATATTTATACAGCTAGCCCCTGCATTATGCTTTCTGCGTCCATTCAAAGCTTGACAGCATTGAAAAGAAAGCGGTTTACGCAGAAGAAAAATTCCCCTTTCTCTCCTAACTTTGCCAAATCCGATAACCACATCGCGGCCTCCTCTTCAGTGACAACGCCTTGCTCTTGAGCATAGTGAGCGGCCCATTCAAACATAGCGCCGGAGAAATTGTCAGGTGCATAGCTGGTGTTCAAAATGGGGATGGCATCCACACGAATGTCCGTAAATCCTTGGGCTCGCAAGAGTGCTCCCAGTAATACTGGGAGGTTGGGACTTGGGACAGCACAATCCCAAGCAGAGAACATGCGGCGGCTAAGCGCTTCATCTGTGCTGCTAAGAACAACACCACGCCAGTCGGTTTCCAGAACAGCAATACGACCACCTTGCTTAAGTACACGGTGCATCTCTGCAATCCCTTGTGACACTTCGCTCAGGTACAACAAGACTTGAGTACAGGTCACCGCATCAAAGGTCTCTTTCTTCTCCAGCAGTTCTTCCACACTACCTTGTTTCAAATGGACTTGGGGTAACCCTTGACAACGCTGCGTTGCTAGCTCAAGCATGGCCGGACTGTTGTCAACACCAACTACCCAGCCACCTGAGCCCACCGCCATTGCGAGTTCTTGAGTGAGAAAGCCGGTTCCACAACCCGCATCTAGGACATATTCACCAGAGTGGAGTGCGAGCGCCTCCAGCGTGCGGCTACGCTGTAGCACAATTTCCGGTGCAATGTAACTGCGCTCCATTTCTCTCGCAGCCTTCTCATCATATTCGACCATCCCTAAGCACCGCCCTAGACAGATTTAACTATTAATTAGATAGCCCAATCATACCTTTAAAGCACACTTTATATCTTGCCAGCAAATAAAAATATAGTTATGACCTCATGAATACAGGTCTGTATGAAGTGATTTAACCGGCTCTTAGTGACTCTCAATATAAGTCACCGCACTGTTAGATTGAGCTTTATCTCGAAAATGCATCAACATAAAGTAACTCTGATCTCTTTCGTCATCGGTATCCAAAATTGTGTCTTTTTACCGCAGACCAACTGTGCTGTTGCCCTCAACCAATCCCAGCTCCTGCATGTGGGTGATATAGTCGATTAATGATTGCTGAAACTCTGCTATTGAATGCTCTGGTTTTAGATCAAAGCAGGTAAGCATGTGAAACATTGTTGCGCTACTATTTATTATTAATCACCATTATAACTCTATGAAAAAGTTCTTTAAAATGGTGCTTATGAACTTTAACCAACAAATTAGCACTCTAAGAAAAAAGCATTTATTGCGCTCACGCAAAATTAGCGAAAATGCTCAGGGAGTTAAGATGGTTATTGATGGCAAAAAAGTAATCAATTTTTGCTCGAACGATTATCTTTCTCTTGCCAATAACGAGCAAGTTAAAAACGCTTTAATTGATGGTGTTAAGCGATACGGCGTGGGCTCGGGTGCATCTCATCTCGTGAGTGGTCATTCGGACGCTCACCATGAGCTTGAGGAAAATTTGGCAAATTTTACTGGCCAAGAACGTGCATTGCTATTCACATCAGGTTACAGCGCCAATTTGGGTGTTTTTTCAGCACTTCGTGATGAGGTTGACTGGGTATTGCAGGACAAGCTCAATCACGCCTCATTGATTGACGCAAATCGACTTATCGACTTGCCAATTCAGCGCTATTTACACAATAATATCGATTCTCTAGCAAAAAAAGCAGAGAAGCAAAGTGGCCAAGGCCTTATTGTGACCGACAACATCTTTAGTATGGATGGTGATAGGGCAAAAATCAGTGATATTGAAAAAATCGCAAATTTTTCCAACGCTTTTCTGATGCAAGACGATGCCCACGGATTTGGCATTTTTGAGGCTAATATTCCAAAAAATTCGATCTATATGGCCACTTTAGGCAAGGCGGCGGGTGCAATGGGTGCTTTTGTAGCCGGAAATGCCGATTTTATTGATTATTTAGTGCAAAAATCACGACCTTATGTCTATACTACGGCTATTTCGCCCAGTTTGTGCTGCGCCACACTCAAAAGCTTAGAGCTTATTAAATCAGGCGAACAAAAAGCTAAATTATTGGCTAATATCGATTATTTCCGAAATTTTGCAAAATCCATAAATCTTAATTTTGAAGTTTCTGAAAGTGCCATTCAACCAATGATTATTGGCGATAGTGAAACTGCACTAAAACTTAGCAAAAAGCTATTTGATGCTGGTTTTTATGTCAGCGCGATTCGCCCACCAACCGTACCACCAAATACCGCTCGATTGCGTTTTACGCTTTGTGCCAATCACAGCTTCGATCAAATTGAATCACTACTAAATAAGGTGAAAGATGTTATGGCATAAGACCATCGGCAGTGGGCCGGATTTGGTTTTGTTACACGGCTGGGGATTTAGTGCCGATATTTTTGAATCCCTTGTAGAGAGATACAAAGCCGAATACCGCATTACTGTTGTTGACTTGCCTGGCCATGGGCGCAGTGAAGACGTTACAGGAGGGATTGGCGAGTGGTGTAATGCTATCATTCCCTTGCTACCTAAAAACGCCACACTTCTTGGGTCGTCTCTGGGTGGACTCTTGGCAATAAAAATTGCAAGTATGCATTCCATCAAAAACCTTATTTTGGTTGGGGCGTCACCCAGTCTTACCAATCATAAACATTGGCAATACGGTATGGATGTTGAAATATTCAAGCGCTTTGCTGAAGATCTTCAAAATAATTACGCCAAGACATTAAAGCGCTTCATTAGTTTACAAACTAAAAATAAAACTCTAATGCGCTCACTTTTTGAGACCATTGAAAAATACCCTCCTTCAAGTAACGCATTAGCCCAGGGCTTGAGTATGTTGCTTGAAACTGATTTTCAACAATTGTTTAAATCACTCAATATGCCAAAATATGCAATACTGGGTGAGCTTGATAAGCTCGTACCTCGTAAAACTGCAACCTGGTACGAAACCAATGGTGCACAGACCACATTATTGCGCACAGGCCACCTACCCTTCTTGGAAGAAGAATTTTCACTACCCGATAATGTGTAACTGATCAGAGCCTCAGAGGCCTGACAATAATTATTGTTTCGGTATAATTTAAGACTTCATTACTCTGAGGGTATTAAATGAGCGCATTAGTGGGTGTTATTATGGGGTCAAAGTCCGATTGGCCGACGATGAAAAATGCCGTTGACATGCTTGAGGCATTTAACGTGCCGTACGAGGTCAAAGTTGTTTCTGCCCACCGCACACCAGACCTTATGTTTGAGTACGCAGAGAGTGCGGAAGAGAGGGGCTTGGAAGTGATTATTGCTGGTGCTGGCGGTTCCGCGCATTTACCTGGCATGGTTGCCGCAAAAACAATTGTTCCTGTTTTGGGCGTTCCCGTGCAGTCACGAGCACTCAGTGGCAAAGATTCATTACTTTCTATTGTGCAAATGCCTGGCGGTATTCCTGTTGGCACACTTGCTATTGGCGATGCGGGTGCAAAAAACGCTGGCATATTGGCTGCGCAAATTGTGGGCAACCACAATGCTGAGATTCGAGCAAAAGTATCGAAATTTCGTTCAGAGCAAACTCAAAATGTTCTGGATAACCCAAACCCTAGAGACTAGCTTATGAAAATTGGCGTCCTAGGTGCTGGTCAATTAGGCAGAATGCTCGCGATTGCAGCTTATCCGCTTGGTCATCAAATGGCATTTACTGCCAATTCTAAAGATGCGCCAGCCGCACCTCTTGGCCGAACCTTTGTCAACAACAACAAACATGATGCAATTAAGCAACTCACCAACGCCTCTGAGGTAATCACTTATGAAAGTGAAAATACCGATGTAGAAATTGTAAAAGAAATTAACAAAACCACCGATGTGTATCCAGGGGCAAAATCGCTGTTTACAACGCAGCACCGTGGGCGAGAAAAGGCAATTTTTGTTAAATTAGGCATTCCATGTGCGCCCTATCAAATGGTCAACTCTCTGAGAGATTTGGAAGTAGCAGTTGAGAAGATTGGCTTGCCAGCTATTCTTAAAACAGCAACCGAAGGTTATGATGGGAAAGGACAATTTGTTATTCGTACCAAAAACCAAATAGAAAAGGCGTGGCAAAGCATGAGTGGCGTTGAAGCAATACTAGAAGGATTTGTTAACTTCAAACGAGAACTGTCTTTGATTGCGGTTCGCGGTCTTGATAATAGCCACAAATATTACCCTTTGGTGGAGAACACGCATCACAACGGCATTTTGCGACTAACAATTTCCCCCGCTGAAAATATCAGTGCTAAAGTGCAAAAACAAGCCGAGCATTATATGCAAACATTGCTCGATGAGATGGGTCATGTCGGCGTGCTAACGATTGAGCTATTTGAAACAAGCAACGGCCTTGTTGTCAATGAAATGGCGCCGCGAGTGCATAATTCAGGACATTGGAGCATTGAAGGGGCTCGCACCTCGCAGTTCGAAAATCATGTAAGGGCTATTACTAACTCCCCCTTGGGAGAGACAGACTGTCTACAGCAATATTGTGCTATGATTAATATTATCGGTAAACACGGCCCAGTTAATAAAGTGCTTGAGCTAAGCAATACACATCTACACTTGTACGGAAAAACCGAGCGCAAGGGACGTAAATTGGGTCACATTACTATTACTGCCAATACGCTTAACGAATTCAAAACCACATTGAGTGCCCTTGAGGCATTTATGCCTTAGCAGATAAGCTTTCCTCAAAACGATCAGCCAAATCGCTTTCATATTCATAAGCCTCTAACTCACTCACTTCGACACCCGCTAAAAACTGGTGCACATGAATCATCTCGTGGCAGAAAGTAATGATAAATTGACGCTCAGTTAGGCTGGATTCTATTTCAATAAAAAACTTGCTATCGCCTTCATAATCTGTCCACGCCATTGCATCTTCAACGCTGTGAATGTTGAGGTCAATAACCGGTTTCTTGGTGTCTGGGAATAAATCCTCACAGCAAAAATTGAATAACTGCTGTGAGAGAGTTTTTTGATTTTTACTGCCGCCTTGTACGTAGAGCATATCAACGATAACTTGTTAACGAGATCTTTGCACAAACCATATCAAATCCAAAATGGTTTATGTAAAGGCCTCACTTAAGCGAAGCGCTTCTCTAAATAATTGATTATGGCATCAGATTCGTAGACCCAAGATACTTCATCTTCGCCTTCAATCTTAAGGCAAGGGACTTTAATCTTGCCGCCCATTAGCTGCAGCTCTTCTCTAAATTCCCCAGCTTGTGCATTGCGAGTTTCAATTGCAAGGTTGAGTCGCTTCATCGCACGACGCGTTTTAATGCAAAACGGACACGCATAAAACTGATAAAGCTTTAACGCCGCCGTTTGTTGATTAACATCAGCCTGAACATCGTTAGTGCGCTTTAATCTTGAGGGACTGAAAATCCAATCAATCAAAATGATTAGCCGGCCCAGACCCTCACGCAATGCTTTGAGCATAAGTCTCATAGGTTTGCTTTATATGCTGTTAATGTGTTTTCAAGCAAAGTTGCAATCGTCATTGGACCAACACCACCTGGAACCGGAGTAATCCCAGCAGCTTTTTCTTTAATCGCATCAAAATCAACATCGCCACACAATGTGCCGTCATCCAATCTATTGATTCCCACATCGATCACGATTGCGCCGTCTTTAATCCAGTCAGCTTTAACAAACTTCGGAATACCCACGCCCGCGACAACAATATCAGCTTGTCTAACTTTGGCTGCCACGTCTTGTGTTTTTGAATTACAAATAGTGACCGTGCCTCGTGCGTTTAACAACTCCATAGCCATCGGACGACCAACAATATTTGACGCACCAATTACCACACAGTCCTTACCCATCACATCAACACCCGCTGATGCCAACATAGTCATCACACCTTGTGGCGTGCAAGGACGCAAGTAAGGCTTATTCTGCATTAGCTTGCCAATGTTTTCACTGCAAAAACCATCAACATCTTTCAGTGGTGAGATGCGCTCTAAGACTTTGTTTGAATCAATATGTTTCGGCAATGGTAATTGCACTAAGATGCCATCAATATTTGGGTTGTCGTTTAGACGATCCACTTCATCCAATAACTCTTTTTCTGTAATATTTTCAGATTTCTTAATTTTGTCTGAATAAAAACCAGCTTCAATACACGCCAGTTCTTTGTTGCGAACATAAACACGTGACGCAGGATCTTCACCAACTAGGATAACGGCTAAGCCTGGCGGGCGATCGAGTGTTTTTACTTCCTCAGCAATTCTATTTCTTAATTCTTTGGCAATTTTTTTGCCATCAATGATGTTATCCATTTTTAAATTCCTTTATAACTTTATCTAAATCGTATTTTGTGTCAACGCCTATGCCCGTTGGGCCGCAAGCTGGGGCAACGTGAATGTCAAAACCCTCGTTCAATATTGTTAGTTGTTCTAGTTTTTCAGCCTCTTCAAGGCGCGAACTACTCAACCGTGCATATTGACTTAAAAAACCAGCCCGATATGCATAGATACCAATGTGACGATAACAAAGCCCTAAGTCCAATTCTTGAGGGTTTCGAAACGCAGGAATCGGTGATCTTGAGAAGTACATCGCTTTGCCGCGCATATTATATACAACTTTAACGCAATTTGGATCAAAGTAGAGGTCTTCTGACTCTATCTGTTCGCACAATGTAGCCATATCCATGTTACTTTCATTAAGGTTTTTTGCTACTTGATCAATCACTTTTGGGCTTAACATCGGCTCATCGCCTTGCACATTAACGATAATCTCATCATCTGCAAAGCCAAGTAATTCCATCGCCTCAGCAATCCTAGAAGTGCCCGAGGTATGGCTGTCGCTTGTCAAACAAACTTCAGCGCCAAAAGTCTTGGCTACATCGCTTATCTTTTGGTCATCTGTGGCAATAATGACGCGCTTCGACGCGCTCAATATTGCATTTGAATAAGTGCGCTCAATCAGTGTTTTTCCATGAATGTTTTTGAGTAGCTTCCCCGGTAAACGGGCGGAATCATATCTGGCAGGAATGATAACGGAAAAGTCCATTACGCCTTAGTCTGTAGCTCCCGAGCCTCTTCAACAAGAAGAACGGGGATACCGTCTTGAATAGGGTAAGCCAGCTGGCTTTTTTCGCAAATAAGTTCATCACCCACTTGCTCCAATGGGCCATTGCATTTTGGGCAAACAAGCATAGCCAACAAAGCTTTATCGATCATAGTTTAGACTCCAATTGCTGATAAAAATCAACACTTAATTCGGCGTTGACCGCCAAATACCACATCTGACTGGTTGCAAAAGACTTACATTTTACACAATCCTTAGAAGTCATTAAGATCGGATACCCTTCGTCAAAATTCAAATCCTTATCGGAGAATGGATGGTGATCTGAAAAAGGTTTTTGAACAACATCAATACCCAACCCCTCCAGAGTGGCGAAAAATCGTTTAGGTTTGGCAATGCCAGCAACACCATAACAACGAGTCGCTTTGAAGCCATCTAAGGATTTTTCTTCTCCTGTAACAACATTAATGAATTTCTTCGCCACAAGATGACTCGAGACCTTGGCGTCATCACCTCCACCATGATTGATGACAATATCAACCGACGACAATCGAGAAGGTAATTCTCTAAGAGGGCCAGCGGGAAGTAGTAAACCATTGCCTAGTTCATCAACAGTGTCAACAACGGCTACTTCAACTTTTCTCCCCATGGCGTAATGTTGCAAGCCATCATCACTAATAATGATATCAACCAAATTATGCTCGGTTAAATACTGCACCGCCAATGAGCGCCTTCTTGCCACCACAACATTTGCCTTGGTCTCACTGGCAATAAGCGCAGGCTCATCGCCACATTCAGATGGCTTGGTAGAATCCGTTACCAACAGAGTGTCTTGCCTATACACCCCGCCATAACCTCTAGAAACAACGCCCACTCGCTTGCCTTGTTCTGCAAAATGATGACAAAGGGCAATAACAATCGGTGTTTTCCCGCTGCCACCAACGGTAATATTGCCCACCACAACAACAGGAATTGTTGAATAATAAACTCTCAATACGCCTAATTTATAGCAATAAAACCTTAGTCGGCTAACAATAAAAAAGACAACGGACAAAGGTAATAGAAGAAGGTTTGTTAAACTCACTTTGTTAAGATCAACAATCCTTGAAAAGTTAAACATATTCCACTCTTTAATCACCAAATAATGATGAATTATGACAAAATATTGCCACCATGAGTATTGAATTTCAAATTTCCAATCAATATTTACGATCCAATCGTAAAAAAGGCTTTGTTTCTTTTATTTCAGGCGTCTCGATGATTGGCCTCATTTTAGCGGTAATGGCTCTTATTACCGTATTATCGGTTATGAATGGCTTTCATGGGGAGCTGAGAAACCGTGTTTTAGACGCTATTTCTCATGGCTACATTACTGGCAACAATCAGACACTGTCTAACTGGGAGCAACTGCGTAAGGCCATTAATGAACAACCTCATATTGTCGCCTCATCACCCTATGTTGAGAAATTCGCCCTAATGACCTCAAGAAGCGCCTCACAAGGTGTTAGCGTTAGAGGAATTGTAAGCGAATTAGAGCTTGAAACGTCGAAACTATTAAGCGATATTAAATACGGTGAGCTATTACTCTCAGATGACATAAAATCAACCCTGATTGGTATTGGACTGGCAAACTCATTGGGTGTTGGCATTGGTAATTCGATAAGTCTCATTGCACCCAGTAAAAACGATATCGGTATGCTTATTCCAAAAACCGAACAGTTTAAGATTGTCGGTATATTTAACGCCGGCCTAAATGAATACAACAACGCCCTAGCTTTTATTCACTTAAATCATGCGCAAGCATTATTTAGTATGGATAAGCGAGTCTCGGCTATTCGACTGAAAGTAGATGATATTTTTAAAGCTGATAAAATCAGTGCTGAAGTTGTGGCCGTTCTCGGTAAAGAAGATTATATTGCCGTCGACTGGATGCAGCAAAAGCGTAACTTCATACGCGCACTCAATCTTGAAAAACAAATGATAGCGATTATATTGTCGCTCATTATTGCAGTTGCAGCCTTTAATATTGTGTCGATGATGGTAATGGTGGTGACGGACAAAAAGTCCGATATTGCTATTCTAAGGACAATCGGCATGACACCTAGGCGAATTGTAAAAATTTTCTTCTATCAAGCTGTTAGCATTGGACTGATAGGTATTTTCATCGGTGTGGTTTTGGGGTTGTTACTGGCAAGCAATATTGAAGTTGTTATTTCGACTATTGAGTCGATTTTGGGTTTTCAATTTTTTCCCACAGATGTTTTTTATATTAACCGCTTCCCATCTGAAATAAAAATAAACGACGTCATAAATGTTACCGTTGGCTCATTTATACTCGTTCTCATCGCTGCAATCTACCCTGCAAGACGTGCAGGCAAAATACAAATATCTGAGGTGCTTCGATATGAGTAAGCTGATTGAGTGTCGTAACCTTGGTTTTTCTTACGGGGATGATGACGGCAAAACTCTGGTGCTGAGTAATATCGATTTTTCAATGAAACCTGGAGAATCAGTAGCGATTATAGGTCAGTCTGGTTGTGGCAAATCCACTTTTCTCAACTTGATTGCAGGTCTTGATACACCCACCTCAGGCGACGTGTTGATTAGTGACACCAATCTCTACTCACTTAATGAAAACTCGAGGACAAAGCTTCGAGCCAACACCTTTGGTTTTGTTTACCAGTTCCACCATTTGCTTCGTGATTTTAGCGCTCTAGATAATGTCGCCCTGCCTCTGCTTATTAGAGGTGATGATAAAAAAGAAGCCTTAGAAA
>CAJXHL010000050.1 GCA_913054335.1 uncultured Gammaproteobacteria bacterium
TTTATTCACAGTATTCAATCGTTTTTTGTTTTGAAAAAAGGACTTATCTATTAATCTTCTGGCAAAGAATCAAACTCTTTTCTTTTACCATCAAACCAATTTTGCATCGCTTCAGGATCTTGCATTAACCCGCTCATCTCACCCATCGCCTTGAGATGTTCTTCGTCGCCTTTTTCAAACATCTCTTTGCCGTGGTTTTGGCTCATCGTTGCGATTTCATCAAAGGTGTCAGCAGAGAATAACTTGTCACACGCCCCACCCAGTTGTTTACAACTCATGGTTTTCATAATGTTTTTACTCCTGAAGTTGACAATAATTGATTGCAATTATAAGGCACTTTAACAGTGACCGGCAATAGTGTATTTGTTCGTGGAAAGTTATTATTGTGGGAGTCTCGTAGCTATAATGCAAAATAAGTCGCTTAGTACCGAGCTTGCGCTATTTTTTTTGCTTTCATATTGGTTAATATAGAAAATGAGAATTGGTTGTTTGCATAATTTGCCGCGTGTGTCGCTTGGACACAGCCCCACACCTATTGATGAGATGCCAAATCTGAGTCGTGCATTATCGCAAGATGGAAGCGAATTACGTCTACTCGTTAAGCGTGATGATTGTACTGGGCTTGCTTTTGGTGGTAACAAGGTTCGACAATTGGAGTTTTACTTGGGAGAGGCAGTGGCCCAAGGTGCTGACACTATTTTAATTACTGGTGCTGTTCAATCCAACTTTGCACGCCTAGCTGCTGCTGCAGCGCGCAACACTGGCATGGAATGCCATATTCAATTAGAAGAGCGGGTTAATAACCCGTCGCCACTGTATAAAAATTCCGGCAATGTTTTGGTGGATAAATTACTGGGCGCAACGCTCTACTCCTTTCCAGAAGGGGAGGACGAACAGGGTGCAGACCGCAATCTGGAAGAGATTGCACAAACACTACGAGCGGATGGCAAAAATCCTTACATCATTCATCTTGGCGCTGGGCACCCGCCGCTAGGTGCGTTGGGCTATGTTGTAGCGGCTGAAGAAATTATGACTCAGCTGGCCGAGTCAAATTTAAGCATTGACGAGGTTGTTGTCGCCTCTGGAAGTGGCGCAACCCATGCAGGATTACTTTTCGGTTTACGGGCGCTCGGATCTTCCATCCCCGTTAAAGGTATTTGTGTGCGTCGCGCAAAAGACCTGCAACACAAACGCATTGTTAATCACTGCCAAGCAATTGCAAATTTGTTGGAGATGGATAATCCGGTTATTAATGATGATGTGGAGGTTAGTGACAATCAGCTTGCGCCGGGCTACGGACAGATGAATGATGCGGTTTCTGAGGCGATGCAAATGGCTGCTCATCACGAAGGCTTGATTCTAGATCCTGTCTATACTGGGCGCTCCATGGCTGGCTTTATTCAGCGAGCTCGTGAATCTAATCAGCAGAAAACTCTGCTGTTTATCCACACTGGTGGACAGCCGGCAATATTTGCCTACGAAGCTGATTTAGGACCGTTACTGAGCAGTTAATCATGCCAATTTTCGATCCGTCAATTTATTTGCTTATTTTGCTCGCTGGCGCATTTATAGCAGCTTTTGTAACGGGTGCGGTTGGTTTTGCAGATGGCTTAATTCTCAATGCATTTTGGCTGCATATTATGGAGCCCTCTGCTGCGATTCCTTTGGTTATTATTTCTGGATTATTAATCCACATCATTCCTTTATACAAGCTACGTAAAACGCTTGATTTTTCTCGGTTAAAGCCATTCGTGCTATTTGGTGTTATAGGCATCCCCCTTGGCATGTGGGCTTTAACTCGTATCGATCCTGAGATTTTCAAAGTATCCATTGGTTTTCTATTGCTTGGTTACGGCCTGTGGATGTTAATCAGAGTCAAGTCATCAGTGAAAGTGAGGCAAAAGCCAGCGCTGGATGGGATTGTTGGGCTTAGTGGTGGCTTTATGGGTGGTTTTGCAGGCTTAGCTGGCTTACTTCCGACGCTATGGGTGGGTATGCAAAATTTGCCGAAAAATGTCCAACGCGGTACTTTTGAGCCTTATATTTTGATTGTAAACCTTGTTGGTATTGCTGTTTTCTTCTTTGCTGGAAGAATAACAACGCAAGTCGGTGTTGATTTGTTATGGGCTTTTCCTGCCTTAATTTTTGGCTCTTGGCTAGGTGTTAAAGTTTACCCATTTATAAACGAAGCTGTTTTTCGAAAAACAGTTCTCGTGTTAATTTTGTTATCGGGATTAATGCTTTTAATCTAGACATATATCGGTTTTTAGTCAAAATACGTGCCGTCCCACTAATATTAGTTTGCCTTCAAAACAGCCCTAACGTAAGAAGTGCCGTTATGTGAAAAATCATTTAGCAAGTCTGCAATGGCGCCAATCAACAGATTAACACCCTCTTCGCCGGACTGTTCTTTTACTATATCCACTAATTTATCTTTCACACCTAGGTCTTTATATTCAACTTCTACATCATTTACCACACTGTCTGGCATGACCAGAGCCAACAGATTATGGATATCTTGACCCTTTAGATAAGCCAATTCTGAAATGACTGTAACAATATGGTCGTCCTCAAATTCACGCACATTCTCAGGAGTATTCAGCGCTTGAATGGTGGGATGCTGGTAATTTTTGTCAAGATACGCTTGGTTCATTACTAGGTACTGAAAATCCTCTATTGCTGTGTGACGATTAGAAGCCAACTGGATGGTGTTTTTCTTTGCCTGCGGATAACCTGCTTTGTCCTGCAGACCGACCCACAGCGTATCCATAGTGCTATTGCCCGGCAGAGGCGTCACATGATACGGGTTAGAAAAATCACCTATGTAGTGCAACCCCCAGCCCATAAAACGCCAACCCCAGTAATCGTATCCGTTTTCAAAGGCAAATTCTGCAAGCTGTTTATAAAGTAGTATGCGATACTCTGGATATGTCCTCTCAAGAAATCCGCCCAAGGCGTAAACAATGGATGATTCATGATAAAAGCCCATGTGAAAGGGGGCTTGTGTACCATATTCTAAATTAGGATTACCAAACGGCTGAGTGCCAAAACCATAGTCTAGCCCATAATCAGTGCCGCTGTCCGTAAAAAGACCAATATCAAAACCGTGATCTGGCTCATCATTAGCGCTAACAGCCACATCCAATGGCGACACCATCTCCCCTTCTGTCAATTGCACCAATTGCACACTAGTTAAATAAGCCTTGTTTTTAAATACACTAACTGCATCAGGTGCAATCGACGAGAGGCCGGCTCGCTTATCTCCCGGCAACAACTGCAGATAAATGGGCCACTTAGTATTTGGGTTTACTCGAATTGCTTGCGCAAAGCGCACTCGAATATCTTGTGCATTACCGGTTGCGACAAAAGCCAACTCAGCTGGACGAGGGGTGTAGTGCCATAAGTTTTCAAGCATCCACTCTTCTTGCGATTGCAAAAAGATGGCCAATTTATCTTCATTAGCCAACAAAAAGGACTTTAGTGTTTCTACCTTAACCAAGTCAGCAGAACTGACCTCTGGCATCGACTGCAGAAGCTGCTTGCTCACCAGTGTATGGTTAGACCACGACAACGCTTGGCCAGAAACAATAATTAAGATAATAAGTGCTATCAGACGCATACGGCTTTTATGTGTTGTGTTTATCGAAGAAGCTATTCTATACCTACAACACGTGAAGGGAGGTTGTTTTGAAATTAACCAGTAATCAACAAAATCCTAGCTGGATATGGTGGTTAAGAGTGGAGTTAATGGTGTGTTCTTATTTTTTCCAACTGTGTACCCAAGCATTTATTGGCTATTCGGTCTCAACAATCACAATCGAATTATCATCAAGCTTAACGATATGCTGCCACCAGCGTTTACGTAATTAACTCACCCCCACTTGACGTATTAGTATACAACGGTAGTTGAATTTGGGCACAGGTGCCTTGGTTATCTGAGACAATCTCCAATTCACCATTATGCAATTCAACAATAGTTTTTGCAATTGACAGCCCAAGACCGCTGCCACCAGATGGGTTAGGGCCATGAGTAAATCTTTCGTACATTTTTGGCACTAACTCGGGTGCTATGCCGTCACCATCATCTTGGATGAGGATACAAACATTTGCGCCCTCCAATTTGACACTGACATCAATTACGCCGCCTTTTGGACAACCGTAGCATAAAGCGTTATCCAACAAATTATCGATGGCCTCGCTTAAAAATGCCGCACTCCCGGTCAGCTCGATTGCGCTTTCGTCACAGTGCAGGGAAAGCGCCACACCCTGCTGATGTGCTAGTTTGGCTGAACGGGTCAATACCTCTTGCATCATTATAAGTAGATCGAAGCGCCTAAATTCAGCTTGAATAGAGCGTTGCGAGACGTGCGCCATTGAAAGCAACTGTTGAGTTAGTCTAGACGTTCTGCGTGCTGCTTCGGCTACATCGCCCACTCTTTGCCTCATACCCTCCATGGTTTTAGAGTGTTCTGCAGCCTCTGCTTGACTTTGAATGCCGGCTATTGGGTTTCTCAATTGATGCGCCGCATTGGCGATAAAATCATCTTTTTCAGCAAAAGCCTTTTTCAATTGATCAAATAAGTGATTCATCGCGCTCACCAAGCTCACTACCTCAACTGGCACTTTCCGTTTTATTCTAGTTAAATCATTCGCCGACCTTTTTTTAATGGCGTTTTGCAAGTCAGACAAAGGTTTAAGGCCAAATTTCACCCCAAACCAAACAATAATCGCAGTTGACAGGAGCATGATCAGCATGGTCGCAAAAGCGCTTTCGGCCAATTCTAGAAGCAAACTCCTCTGCCCAATTGTGGTTTGCCACACGTAAATAGTAACCCAGCCAGGATTGTCGAGTGCGGAAACAAACTCTCGTGCCACAACAACCCTAACAGGTTGTTCGTAATATATTGCATCGTAATAAAATGGCTCATAAGGCTTAATTATTACCTCATCTGGTATTTCTGGCGGAGTAAGGTAGCCAACAAACAGAGAACTGCCTATCTCACCCCTAACTTGATAAAAAATCTGATCATTGAGGCTCTCTGTGAGCGTTTCAAGCAATTGCTCTGTCAACAAATCACCTTCACTGAGAACAACGTCTCGAAGAATTACCTGGGAGATTGTGCGAAGTAAATTGTCATGAATTTGCTGAGCCTTTTGTTGGGAGTCAAAATATAGAGCAATGACCCCCATTGCAACAAGCAACGACAAGGGTGCAACAATCAAGACTAACAGCCTTCCGCGTAAAGATTTTATTATTGCATTCAACCTTCTAAATGCTCATCCAGCATATAGCCTATTCCCCGCGCAGCCGTGATAGAAATACGATGGCCCAAGAGTTTTTTTCGTAAACGCGAGACACTCAACTCGACTGCATTCATGCTAATATCTGATCCAATCCCATATTGAGTATCAGTGAGAGTTGACTTTGAAACATATTGGCCTTTTCTGCACAAAAAAATCTCAAACAAAGTCAGCTCACGCCGCGTAAGTTCGATTGCCATTTCTTCAAAATACAGTCTGCGCGAGGCTCTGTTGTAGGTCAAATCACCTATTGACTCTGACTCAGGCAGCAAATTGACATTGCGCCGTGAAAGTGCCCGAATACGCGCTGCCAGCTCCTCCATCTTAAAGGGCTTCACAAGATAATCATCGGCGCCAGCATCAAGCCCGTTAACTCGATCATCCGTCGCGCTTCGTGCGGTCAAGATAATGATAGGGAAGGACTGGTTACGCTCTCTAATGCGCTTAGTCAGTGAAATGCCATCCAGAGACGGCAGGTTAATGTCGATAATTGCAAAATCCGCTCCTTCCCACTTAAGATGCTGATCCGCCTCGCCACCATCAACAAAAAAATCTACCGAGTGGCCGACATCTGTCAGTATTTTCACCACGCCCTCAGCAAGCATTGTATTATCTTCTACTAGAACAATTCTCATTTTTAATCTTCTCAAAAGGTTGACGCCCATGACGCGCACCCTTACAATAAACAAATGAACTAATCAAATCTCACTGCTTAAACTCAGTGATTTATTTGTGCAGAACAAGTATAGCCCTGTCGCCTCTCAAGTGCAAAGATTATTTACCTGAGACAGCTAGGCGACAGCTTATAAGCATAAGATTGCAAGCCTCAAACTCAGAATTAAGATGAAACAAACCAGACAAAAAAAGTTTTTTGCCAAACTCAGTACTGTGTCAATCATGGTGCTGTTTGCGATTACAAACACGGTTTTTGCCGACACTGATTTTAGCGGCAAGACGATTCAATGGGTAGTGCCCTTTTCGCAAGGTGGTGGTGCAGACACATTAGCACGCTTTTATGCCCCATTGCTTGCCGAAGAGTTGCCCGGTAAACCAACTGTGGTGGTGGTAAACATGCCCGGCGCAGGCTCAACCAAAGGCGCAAACTGGTTTAGCCAACAAGCACCTATGGACGGCTCGGTCATTTTTTCCACTTCTGGCTCGACACAGTTCCCGTTTTTATTAAATGACCCACGTGTCAAATACAATTATAACGACTGGGAAGTGGTGCTGGCCTCCGCGACGGGTGGAGTGGCTTACCTACCTAGGGGCTTAGGTGAAAAATGGAATAAGGATCCTAGATTAGTTTTAGATACGGATTTTGTTTTCGCATCACAAGGCCCAACCCGCCTTGACCTTATTCCATTACTTGCCTGGGACATGTTGGGAATGAATGTTGAGCCGATATTTGGCATTAAAGGTCGAGCGGATGGCCGCCTGCTGTTTGAACGTGGTTTTGTAAATATTGACTACCAAACATCTCCCTCCTTCATGTCAAAAGTTCAACCTCTTGTGGACCTTGGTGCGGCTGTGCCGATTATGACATGGGGCGCTTTAAATGAGCTGGGAAATATTGTCCGCGACCCCAACTTTCCTGATATACCGACCTTTAAAGAGGTGTATACGCACATTAAGGGCCATGAACCGTCTGGCAGTGACTGGAGTACATGGAAAGCATTTTTTATTGCCGGCTTTTCTGCGCAGAAAATGGTTGTACTCAAAAAAGGCACTGATCCAGACATCATTGATGCTTATGCGCAAGCCTTTAAGGCAATTATTGGTCGGGAAGACTTTATTGAAATATCCAAACCATATTTAGGCGCATACCATCAGGTAACAGGTGCTGAGGCAGACAAATTCAAGAAAACTGCCACTCAGATTGAACCAGCGGCGATTCTTTGGCTCAAAAACTGGCTGCTCCTTAGCTACGGTGTTGAACTGCAATAAAGACTCCTGGCTAATTCCGAGCGGAAAAATAGCCTGCCTAAAAAAATTATCAAATTACACCCGGCCTTAAAGGTTTTTTATAGCTAAAAACCTCGGCCAACTCTCGACACCATAAAGAGTACGTAATTTTATTAACACCCCTTGCCGCTTACCATTCTAGAAAATTTTTTGTTCGGCCGTTTAAGCATCTTTGCTCGTCAATTATTGCTGGCCAGATACAAGCCCTACAGCTATTCTTTTTTAAATAACAGATAATTGTTTCATTCTGCGACAGCCTACTGACAGACTGCAGGACTAATATAGCTCCACCAAATTGAATAATATGTAACTGATTAATTGAAAGTTAGGTATTAATTGAGCCCTTATCAGGATGCAGGTTTTAGTTTATTGAAGAGACTAACATTTTGATCAATGGCTCTGGTGATGCAAAAAGCTCATACGGTTTTTGTTAATCCAGCTTGGGTATTTCGCTCAATAATGAGTGGAATAAACTTTAAGGAGAATATAAGTTATGAAAAATATCTATAAAAAAATCATATCCACCTTAGTTATATCTGCCGCACTATCCACTTCAGCAGTTGCAATTGAAAAATTGCATTTTGTTATACCTGGTGGTGCTGGTGGTGGTTGGGATGGAACTGCAAGAGGAACCGGAGAAGCTTTACTAAAATCCGGTTTGCTTGAACAAGCATCTTTTGAGAACATGTCAGGCGGTGGCGGTGGTAAAGCCCTAGCCTGGTTGATCAGAACACAGCCAGAAAATACTGTTATGGTGCAATCAACGCCTATCGTTCTGCGTTCGATTGGCCGCCGTGCGAGTTATGTTTCTACTGATGCAAAAAGCGGTGTCTTTTCGTATAAAGATGTAACGCCAATTGCCGGTATTATTGGTGACTTTGGTGCTATTGTTGTCCTTTCGGACTCGCCTTATCAAACATTTGCTGATCTTGTAGCTGCTTATAATGCAGATCCAAAATCAGTTAAGATGGCTGGTGGCTCAACACGTGGTAGTATGGATCACTTGATTGGTGCTCTTGCTTTCCAAGCTGCAGGTGCTAATCCAAACGATGTTGTCTACATCCCTTATGACGGTGGTGGTAAGGCAATGGCTGGACTGCTTTCGGGTGAAACACAAGTGCTATCAACTGGCCTCAGTGAAGCTGTAGGTTTGGGTGGTCAAGTGCGTATTCTAGGTATTACTGCCGATGAACGTTCAGCAGATTTCCCGAGCATACCAACTCTTAAAGAGCAAGGCGTTGATGCATACTTTGTTAACTGGAGAGGTTTCTTTGGTGCGCCAGGAATGGACGCCATGGACAGGTATGAACTTGGAAAAATGCTTACCGAGCTGCAAACCACACCAGAATGGGAAGTTGTCCGTAAGCGTAACGGTTGGGTCAACATTCTCAACACAGGTGATGATTTCATCGCTTTCTTAGAGAAGCAGACTGAAGAAATGACAGTCCTAATGAAGCAATTAGGTGTAATCAAATAGTCACATTGTTATAAAAAAGGAGAAGATAGGTGAACATTAATTACAGTAGCATAGGTTCATTTATCTTTCTCCCCATTAAAGAATAAAATAAATGAACATTAATGACAGCAGGATAGGTGCGTTTATCGCACTCCTTATTAAAGGAGCAGATGCGTGAGTATTAATTACAGCAGGATAACTGCGTTTATCTTTCTCCTTTTCTTTGTGCTTTATTCATATTTTGCTAGCGAAATAGTCGTTTTTGACTTTGATGAAGATGCCGACTTCAATGCTAGAACTTTTCCATTGTTAATATCCTATCTTGGTATTGGCGTATCTTTTCTGACTTTCGTTTTGTCTAAAAATGATGGCCAGACCATGGGTCAATACGAATGGCTAGGCGTTATTGTCTTATTCGTTCTCGTTTTTACCTACGGCATCATTATAAAATCGATAGGATTTTTCTTATCAACAAACCTGTTTTTAATGGCTGCATATTATCATTTAGGCGCTCGTAGTTACAAAGTATTACTACTTTGCTCCCTGCCCGTTGTTGCTGGAATGCAATTTATGCTGCACCAATTACTTGGCGTTTACATACGTGACCCTTTTCTCTACTCTTTAGGCATTATCTCATGAATGACGGAATTTTAATCGGCCTAGAAACGGCCTTCGCTGGCTACAATATTTTTATGGTGGTGGTGGGTTGCTTTGCCGGCACCATTATTGGCATGCTGCCTGGACTCGGCCCCATGTCTGCCATCGCACTGATGATTCCTATTACCTATGGATTTGATCCAGCCTCAGCCATGATTTTAATGGCGGGTGTGTATTATGGCGCAATTTTTGGCGGCTCAACCTCGTCTATCCTAATCAATGCTCCTGGCGTTGCAGGAACTGTATCAAGCTCATTTGATGGCTATCCCATGGCTCAAAGAGGTGAGGCAGGAAAGGCACTGGCGATTGCGGCATACGCCTCTTTTTCGGGCGGTACGATTGCTGCAATATTTTTATTAGTTGCAGCACCTCAATTGGCAAAAGTAAGCTTAAGCTTTCATTCAGCTGACTATTTTGCTCTCATGTGTGTTGGTCTTTTGTCCATTGCCGCATTTGCCAGTAAAGGGCAATTTTTAAAAGCCATGATTATGACCTGCTTTGGTCTAGCTTTGGCAACAGTGGGCCAAGACTCTCTATCAGATATTACTCGATTTGCTTTTGGCAATATTAATTTAATGGACGGCATAAGTTTCGTTCTGCTGGTGATGGCAACCTTTGCAATGAGTGAAGCTTTTATGATTATTTTTAAAAAAACGGATATCAATTTTAAAGCTTCTGATGTCAGCAAGAAGAAACTGGGCTCGATTAAATTATCAAAAGCGGAGATCAAAGAGATGGTTCCAGTCATCGGCCGAACATCGATTCTAGGATTCTTGGTAGGCGTATTACCTGGAGCAGGCGCCACAATCGCAAGTTTCTTGGCTTGGGGTTTTGAGAGAGGCATCGCCTCAGCAAAGGACAAGTTAAAATTTGGCAAAGGATCCATTAAAGGTCTAACTGCACCTGAAACAGCAAATAATGCAGCCTGCACCGGCTCTTTTGTGCCGCTGTTGACATTGGGCATTCCAGGATCTGGCACGACAGCGGTCATGCTCGGCGCATTATTGTCTTTTGGCATTCAACCAGGACCAAGACTCTACGTCGATCAGCCTGAACTCTTCTGGGCTGTCATTGTCTCCATGTATATAGGCAATGTAGTGTTATTGGTTTTAAATCTCCCCCTCATTCCTTACATCGCTCGCATCTTGGCAGTCCCAAAAAATATTCTGGTGCCGCTGGTGTTATTTTTCTCTGTTACGGGTGTGTATTTAATTTCGTTTAATAATTTTGATATTTACTTTATGGCTATCGTTGCACTGATCTCGCTTGTGCTCAGAACGATGAATTTCCCCATGCCGCCATTAATATTAGGCTTCATTTTAGGTGGAATGTTGGAAGAAAATCTACGCAGGGCATTGCTAATAAACGATGGATCGTTTTCATTTATGATCGACAGACCTATCAGTCTTGGTCTATTTATCGTCATGATACTGATTGTGTTAATGCAAGTATATCAAATAATAAAAAACCGCCAAACCAATTCTAGAGATGAACTCACATAAAAACAACCTTGTGTTGCAGTCTAAAGCTGGCAAGAAGTACCCATCCCAAGTGCAACACTTTTAGCCTTAAATAGCGCTTCGCAAGGTGCTCTGAAATTTAAACATTTTCTAGGTCGGTGGTTTAATTTCTCAGCGACTTTTAAGATTGTATTATCACTTACTTGGTGAAAATTACATCCCTTAGGAAAATACCTTCTTAGTAACCCGTTTGTATTTTAGTTTAAACCACGTTGCCAAGGCGAATATGGATCAGCAAAAGAATGCACACTTTTTTTCTAACAAAGTCCAGAAAGCTGAACTAACCTCTGCCTAAAGATCAAAAGATACAAAAACTGGGACTAGGATAATGGGTATCAGTATAAAAGCACTTATCCAAACATAGCTCATCGGCTTGGCAAAGTTTAAAGTCCAGCCTTGCTTGTTTAGTTGTTTGGGCGTCCAGACTCTCGAATCACGCTTACTATAGTAGAAGACGCCCCACTTCCAATTGTTGATGTTTTGGTATTCTTTTTGGTTTTGTTCCGAAGTGTTCATTAAGAAATAATTTTAACTCAATTTGCTTAATAGTTGGAGCTAGGGGGTGTTTCGCAGTTGCAGTCATTTAATTAATTTAATTAATCGGGACGCAACCTTTTTTAAAAAAACTAGATGCCTGCAATACTACTGCCCAATCTGGAAAATAGGTAAATAAGACCGACCCCAACATTCATAATGCTAGGATTACTTTGGATAAAAAACTAAAAAATAGCGCGCCTTGCACAAGTAAATAGAGCTACCACACTAGTGGCGCAATTCTTCTAAACGTTCTGCAATCCAAACCTTAACAACAGACTGACGAGGAACGCCCAATCTCTTAGCTTCTTTATCAAGTGAGTGAATTACCCACAATGGAAAATCAATA
>CAJXHL010000051.1 GCA_913054335.1 uncultured Gammaproteobacteria bacterium
CCCTCACACAACAAACCAACTTTCAATTACACCCTCTATTATTAAGACGATAGACTGTGCTGGTATACGCTGTCAGTAGAGTTATTCCTTGACCTAAGCAGTGCCCCTCCTAGGCGCCCTCAGAGCATATAAATTCCATGACTTTTCTTTCACAACTCAGCATTTTTCAAGTACTGCGCTACCGATGGAGTAGCCCGCTCCAAAGCTGCATATTACGCCTAATTGGCCCGCTTTAAAGTCATCTTTATATAGATGAAAGGCAATGATTGAGCCAGCCGAGCTGGTGTTTGCATAGCGGTCCAAGATCACCGGAGACTCTTCAAGGCTGGCCTCACGTCCCAGTACTCGCTTGGAAATAAGTCCATTCATGCTTAAATTCGCTTGGTGCAGCCACAGTCGAGTGAGACTGTCGGCAGGAATTTCAAGTTCATCAAGCTGAGCGTTAATATGTGCTGCCACCATAGGACATACTTCTTTAAAGACCTTGCGACCATTTTGAACAAACAGCTTGTCCATTTTACCCAAGCCCGATTCATCACAGCGATTCAAGAAGCCTGCATTGTTACGAATATTGTTTGAGAAGACTGTTTGTAGCTTAGTGTTCAGCACTTTAAATTGGCTTTCACTGGAAGCCTGAGCAGCATCTTCCAAGATAACCGCGGTGCAAGCATCACCAAAAATAAAGTGGCTATCGCGATCACGGAAGTTCAAGTGGGCAGTACAAATCTCGGGATTGACCATCAACACACATCCAGCGGAACCAGATTGAATGGCATTCACAGCCGACTGAATGCCAAAGGTGGCCGAGCTACAAGCCACGTTCATATCATAGGCAAAGCCGTTTATTCCCAGTGCGGTTTGCACTTCAACGGCAATGGCAGGGTAAGCGCGCTGCAAGTTTGAGCAAGCTACAACAACCATACCAACATCGGCCGCCGTCTTGCCGGCTTGAGCCAAAGCGTCTTTAGCAGCAGAAATGGCCATCTCGCACTGAATGGATGGCTCATCATTAGAGCGTTCAGGGATAAAAGGCGCCATACGTTTTGGGTCTAAAATACCCGCTTTATCAGCAACATAACGGCTTTTAATGCCTGATGCTTTTTCGATGAAAGCACTACTACTTTCTGCTAAAGGCTCTAAAGTGCCGGCCTTTATTTGGGTTTTATTGCCTTCATTGTACCCACTCACAAATGCGTTAAACGCCTCTACCAGCTCATCATTGGAAATGGATTGGCTTGGGGTATATAAACCTGTACCACTGATTACTACTTGTTTCATATTATTCCCCTACATATAAAATATTATTAAGCGCCATCCTAGCCACGCCAAAAGCTTGTCGCACAATTATAGCCGCATCAATAAGACAGGGGTTTTCTTAGCCAACCATCTCTACGGTTGTATCTAAACATTAGACTCAACAGCTAGCCGACTGTCACACGCCCTCTATTACTGAGTCGACAAGCTGTGAGGATATGCGCTTAAAGTAGTGCCTTTCTTACAGGCTAGAGAGCTTATTCTCGCGAATAAATGTGTATACACCAGATAGTACGATAATTACAGCCCCACTCAATGTTAGAAAATCAGGTCTTTCTGAGAGAATGATGATTGCTAAAATCATAGCAAACACCAGGCGCGAGTATCGGAATGGCGATATAACGGATACATCTCCATTGCGAGTGGCAAGGACGATTGCGTAATAGCCAATGACGCCGATAAACGTGGCTGAGATTAAGTACATTATTTCAGTTGAAGAAGGAATAACCATAACCGAATAGAAAGGCATGGCAATAAAACCTGAGATGCCGCATGCAAAAAATGCATACATGGAAACGGTTGTCGTTGAAATCTCAAACCGCATGGTACGGGTAACTAAATCCCTTACCGCTATAAATACAGTTGCAATAACGGCTAGAAGCGAGGCTGGCATAAAACTGTCAAATCCTGGGCGCAAGATTAATAAAACCCCACAAAATCCTATCATCACAGCACCCCAGCGTCGCCAGCCAACCTTTTCTCTAAAAAATACTGCAGCTCCTATCGTCACCATTAATGGGGTTGCCATTAAAATTGATACTACAGATGATAGGGGTGTCAAGGCGAGCGCTGAAACAAAGAACAATGCTGCAAACAGTTCACATAATGTCCGAATGATAACGGGTTTAGTTAATAGACTCCTGTGCAGAATTGGTTCATGGGTCAGAAGTGCTATAATTAAGAATACAGCGGCCCCACTAAAACCAAGAGTGATTAATATCTGTGATACTGGTAAATGCGATGAAAGAAGCTTGATAAATAAATCTTCAAGAGCAAAGCCAGCCATGGCCAAAATCATGAATAAAATACCTCTTAAGTTCTCCATTTTTTGTCACCCAATGTTAGTTTTAGAACTAAAACGTTTGCTTAAAAGTCTGTTAGATAATCTCAGCGATAACAAACAGATTGTCACCCATATTGACAATCGACGGCGCGTGCTTGGTGATGACCATTCCATCTCTTTTGGCAAAGTATTCGTGCGGTTTGGCATTAGTTCTATCAATATCATGAATTTTTGCTAGTAAGTCGCCTTTTATTACTGTATCACCAAGAGAAACAAAAGGTTCTAAAAGGCCGCGATGTTCACAGCAGAGAAACGACCGATCGTCTGGCATGTTTAGCGATACTGTTGGGGTAGGGTTCGGCTTGATTTCACCAGTCATAATGCCGACGTGGATTAAGAGATTGTCGACACCGCGTTTGGCAATTTCTACTGTATATGGTGTGCTGGTGCCACAACCTCCGAGCTCAGTGGTAACAAAAGTTTTGCCCATAGACTCCACTTGGGAGTCGTACATACCGCCAGAATCCAGTTCCAGCATTTTGAGCAAATAAGGCGCGCCAAAAGCCTTGGCAGCCGCTTCACAGGTTGCTTCTTGCTCCTTATTGTCCAAGATGTGTGATGCCGCAAAAGGCAGGCAGTCGAGTGTCTTGCCACCAGAGTGAATATCTAGAGCGATGTCGGTCATTGGCAACAATGTGCGGCTGAAGTAGTCCGCGATAATTTGGGTAACCGTGCCGTCCGGTTTTCCTGGATAGGTACGGTTCATGTTGATGTCATCGATTGGTGAGACACGATCGCACGATTGAAACGCTGGAAAGTTCATCGCTGGAACGATAATCACTCGCCCTGAGATGTTGCTAATATCACTGCGTCTTGCCAAATTGAACAGCGCAATTGGACCTTCGTATTCATCACCATGGTTGGCGCCAGTTAGCAAGGCTGTTGGGCCTTCGCCCCTCTTAAACTGGGTGATCGGAATCATAATTGAGCCATAGGCAGAGGTGTTGCTCGAGTACGGGACTTTTAAAAAGCCATGTTGGATGCCTTCTTTGTCAAAGTTGATTGTCGCAGTGATAGGATTATTTCTCATTGTTTTATTTAATTAGCAGTTGTCTTGGTACGTTGGATAAGCATTCGCCACCGTTTTGACCGACACGGATGCTTTCTGTCATCTCAAAGCCCCAGTCGTCAAACCAGATGGCAGGCATAAAGTGGAAAGTCATGTTTTCTTCAAGTACAGTTGTATCCGATGAGCGCAGGCTCATTGTACGCTCGCCCCAGTCCGGTGGGTAGCTGAGCCCAATTGGGTATCCAACACGGTTGTTTTTTTCGTAACCGTATTTTTTAAGTGTTTTGGTAAAGTTGTCGGATATTTCCTCGCAGACAACGCCAGGCTTAAACATTTCTAGCGCATTCTCAATGCATTCGCCAATCACCTTTTCAATATCGATGTACTTTTGTGGCGGCTTGCCCAAAAAAAGAGTACGCGAACAAGGGCAATGGTAGCGAGCATAGGCACCTGCCAACTCCAAAAACATGCCTTCATTGTTGTCTAGTTTTTTATCGTCCCATGTCATATGGCAGGCAGCCGCTTCGTCGCCAGCACCAATAAGAGGCACGAAAGATGTGTAATCGCCATAATGACCATCTTTACCCATGGCACCTGCATGTAGGATTTCTGCCACGAGTTCGTTTTTTCTCATGCCCGGTTCGGCCACTGCCATTATGCGCTCATACACGCCCTCTATAACCTTGCCAGCGCGACGCATGTAGGTGAGTTCGGTTTCTGACTTCACCGCTCTTTGCCAGTTCACCAAGCCTGTTTGATCGCTAAAGCTTGCTTCTGGCAGGGATTGATACAAGGATTCTGCTGCTCTTGCAGAAAAGTAGTAATTGTCTTTCTCAAGGCCTACTCTTTGTTTGTCGAGTCCTTTGTCTTTCAGAATATTTGCAAGAAACTCCATCGGGTGTCGGTCTGGCGACATGACATAGTCATCTGGGTAAGGCAGAATATTGTCCAGAGATAGATCGGTGGTCAGTTCGGCGCCTTTGGTGTCAATGCCTCTGCCATACCAAAACAAGGCGCCATCGGTAGAAATGACGACACATTGATGGACATAGAACGACCAGCCATCGTAACCCGTTAGCCAGCACATATTGGCTGGGTCATAGACAATTAATAAGTCGACACCTGCTTTGTCCATTGCGGCGCGGGTTTTGTGTTGTCGCTGTTCGTATTCGCTTTTATCGAATCTTCTTCTGCTTTCTTTCATTACTTTCCCTTAATTCTGTTCTAGTTTAAAGAGCTTAAGGCCTGCTCAAGGTCGGCAATTAGATCCTCAATGTCTTCGATGCCAGCTGAATACCTTACTAGACCTTCCGGTATTCCGGCTGCTTCTCGTTCTTCTGCAGTGCACTCAACATGCGAGGTTGTAAGTGGTGGCCCAACGACTGTTTCTACACAACCCAAATTTGCCGCCATATGAGCGTAATTTAATTTGGGTAAAAATTGTTTAATCGCGTCAAGCCCGCCTTGCACCGAAAAGCTGAGCATGCCGCCAAAACCTTTCATTTGCGTCTTGGCAACATCATGACCTGGGTGTGAGGCTAAGCCTGGATAATTGACTTCGTCAACCAAGGGGTGTTGTTGCAAATACTGCGCCACAGCCATGGCATTGTCATTTTGACGTTCAACTCTAAGCTTTAAAGTTTTCATGCCTCTCAACAGGCTGTATGCATCCATAGGTGCCAACGTTGCGCCATTGATTTCACGGTAGTGATAGACTTTGTCGATCAAATCTTGATTGCCACAAATAACGCCGCCTAGCGCATCTGCATGGCCGCCGAGATATTTGGAGGCGGAATGAAGAACAATATCCGCACCGAGCGTTAGCGGTGTTTGGTTGATTGGGGTGGCAAAAGTATTGTCCACAACAACTAAGGCACCAACTTTATGAGCAGCACTTGCCAGGCGTTTAATGTCGGTAATTTTGATGGTTGGGTTTGTCGGTGTCTCCAAGTACAGTACGGTACAACCCTTTGCGATTTCAGCTTCAATTTGTTCGTAATCACCCGTTTTACATAGCGCGACTTCAATATTTAATGGTGGTAGAAACTCGTTGAAAATAACGTTAGTGCCACCGTAGCTGTCTTTGATGGAAACAATGCGATTACCAGGCTTTAGAAAAGTTGCCAAAGTGTTGCTAATGGCCGCCATACCTGAGGAAAAGCTGGTTGCAGCCTCAGCACCTTCCAGCATTTTTACCTTGTCCTCAAACGCTCTGACAGTTGGGTTTGTGTTGCGTGAGTATATATGGCCCGGCTCTTCGCCAAGGGCAACTTTGTGCCACGTATCAATATCTTTGTAAGCGAATGAAACGCTGTGAACAACCGGCACTTGTGTTGAGCGCTCAAAAAGTGCGTGCTCCTGTTCGCCACCCCAAATACTTTGGGTGGATTTTCCTATGGTGTTTTGCATATAGACTCCTATGTTGCTGCAAAATATAAAACAGAAGAAGTGTTTTTCTCCCAATCCTACATCAAGGCAGCGCTTTAAAAGCCTTTATCTTGATAGCCGAATCATACACAAGGTTGTAGCAAGATTCAATAGAGCCTTGAAAACAGTTCAAAACCCATGGGTTGAATTGAGATAATCAGTTAATGAGGACGGTATCCGTTTACTGATTAATTTTATTGCCATTATTAAAAAATCCGAAATTTTCGTCTCGAGTCTTTTTGGCGCAAATAAAAAACCTAAAAACATCAATAAAATGCTGTTTTTGGCTTAAAAATAGGGTTTTTGAGGGCTCTAATCGTCGTTTTTCGCTTAACAATGCGCCATTTGCATTATTTTCAATATTTTCAATATTTTAGAAATAAGGAAAATTTTGAAGGTGAGTTTTTATTATCAACAGCGAGAACATCAATTTATAGGCGGTTTACTCTTTGGAGCCAAAAGTATAATTTCCTTCTCCAAAGAATCGATTACTCCTAAATTCGCCGACATATTGATCGCCGTTGGCAAACGTATAAGTGCCAAGGCCATGCTTTATGCCCTTCTTGTAGAGGCCAACGTGTTTATCGCCATTGGTGTAGTAATAACTCCCTTGGCCATGCTTTAGACTGTTCCGATATTCACCTTCATAAATGTTGCCACTAGCAAAAGTGTAAACTCCGTAGCCGTGTTTTACATCTGCTTTCCACTGGCCTACGTATTTATCCCCATTGATATAAGTATAGGTGCCTTGGCCGTTGTATTTGTTATCCTTAAACTCACCAACGTAGGTGCCCCACTTAGCAAACGTTAAACTGCCAAAGCAATTATGATAAACCTGCTGGTTGTCTTCTGGGCAGTTAGTCAGAGCCCACGCATTTGTGGCTGTAAATAGAGACGTTGCAATAATGACGAGAAGAGTTAGGGCTTTTGAGGTTTTCATTGCTAGTCAAATAAATCGGCTATCCACTCCTTAGCTGTTGAGAAGAACTTATTAGTCGACTGGGATTCCCCAGTACCGTAAACAATATTGTTCCAAGATTTATTAACGTATCGTTTAATTTCTTTATTAGGATTTAGCTTAGACCAATCTTCATAATTGATAAAGTCATTGATTGAAATGACGACAGTGCCAAGTGTGGGATCATCAATGACTATTTTCTTCAACGGTGTATTGAAGTTTTGGAGGGTAACAACGGTTATTAACGCGCCAATAATCATTCCCCATATAAATTTTTTCATTATTTTTTTCCTAATTCTAATAGAAACAATGGGTTGTAGCCATAATTCCAACCCTTTCTGAAATCTTCAAGCTAAGAGTTGGGTACAATGAGGATATGATACGCCTTCTTATTGTTCTTTTATTGCTCTCGAATAGTGCCATAGCAGCTTGGCATTTGGAGGTGGTTGATAAGGCTCAGTTAAACAATTTAACGGTGAGCATCACCGGTGACTATAAGGTTGAAGTTTATAAAGAAAGAAAACATAAATTTAGTTTTGATTGCTCCCAGTATCTCAATTGTAGGCTCTTTATTACGAATGAAGAGACCCCAAAATATGATTATTTAGATGGTTTAGTGCAGCCCTCTGAGACAGTGCTAAAACTGTCAATAGACAATATCAATCAAATGGTATTTAACAGTGACGATCAATCCATCAGTTATATTGCTTTTGTTGTCTCAGAGGCAAGTGAGATGGGCGCCTGGGGGCAAACCACCCATTACCAAATAGACATCGATACGGGTGGGTTGCTTATTAATAAAAGAGAATGGGATTGGCTGCAGTTTGGCATGCCCAAGCCCTAAGTCAGGCTAACGAATTCATTGACGAGAGGGGGCTTAGCTTAAATTCACAGTACTCTCTAGTTAATATTTATAACAGACTGTCTTTCCAATGTTCCCAAGTAGAAACTTCAAATAACCTATGCGTTAGCTTGCTGAGCTTATTTGATAGCATGAGTTAGTCAGCCATTCCGGTTGGATTTCAATTCCCCAACCTGGCTCGTCCGTTACGATTGCCTTGCCATCCTCAATGGTGTAGGGTGAGCGTGTGAACAGATTCTCTTGCCATGGATAATACTCTGCACCTTCGATGGAAAATTCCAGATATTTCCCCGCATTCGGAATGGCTCGCAATAGGTGCATTGTAAATAATGTGACCATAGATAGGTTTGCACAGTGGGGCGTCACTGGCAATCCTGCTGATGCAGCCATACCCACGACGCGCATCGTACGACTGATGCCACCTAAATAGAGGATATCTGGCTGAACAATATCCACGACGCGCATGTCGATCATACGCTTCCATGTAGACAGATCACAATCCTGCTCACCTCCAGTGACGTCAATGTCTAGAGCATCGGTGACTTGCTTTGTCTGCTCAAGCTCCCAGTACGGGCATGGCTCCTCGTAGTGGCAGAAGCCGTTATCCTCAAGGATATGCCCTACTTCAATGGCACGTTCTGGGGAATAACAGGAATTGGCATCAATCAGTAGATCAATATCTGGCCCCATTGCCTTGCGCATTGTTGGAATTATTTCTTCGGTTCGACCAGGCCATTCGTCCTGATCACGCCCGACTTCAGAGCCAGCACGTACTTTAAAAGCGTCAAAACCTTTCTCCTCCATCAGGCGCTTTAAGCGCGCGGCCTCATCTGTTGGTTTGATGTCACGTCTCATCGATGAGGCATACGCACGCAATGTTCCAGCACTTCCACCTAGAAGGGCGGTGACTGGCTTGTCGGCAAGCTTGCCACGCAAATCCCAAATTGCTGTATCCAGACCAGCCATTGCGCGGCGAAGATAAGAGCCTGGAAATTTATGCTCCCGATCCGTAACTGTATCCAGCAGATTATCCAGATCGCCGATATCCTTACCCAAAGTCCATGGCGCAACCTGTCTGTGTAAAACCTGTACGGTGATGTCTGAATGATAAGTAGAGACCTGGCCCCAGCCTTGAGCCCCATCTTCAGTTGTGACTCTTACAAAACCAATAAATTCATTAGTGAAAGTTTCGATGCTTTTAAGTTTCATAATGTAGCGTCCTCGAGAATAAGATTAGCAGCCCTTTCCCCCACCATGATGGTGGGGGCGTTTATGTTTCCTGAAGTGATGTTGGGAAAAATTGATGCATCCACAACCCGCAACCCTTTAACTCCATGAACACGAAGTCGTGCATCGACCACGGAAGTTTCAATGCTTTCCCCCATCCGACAACTTCCACAAGGGTGGAAAACCGTCCATGCAGTGTTGCGGATGTATTCAGCATAATCATTTTGACTGACAACATCCTTGCCCGGAAGAAGCTCGTTATCGATAACACTTGTAAAAGCAGGCGTTGTGGATAAGCGACGTAGGAAACTTAAAGCATCAATCAGCTCAGCCCTGTCGTGTTCAGTTGAAAGATAGTTAGGCTGGATAACCGGTGCAGCAAAAGGATCGGCAGATTGGAGAGTAATTGAACCAACACTGCTTGGCCTACAACTCGATGCGCCAAGGAGAAAACCTGGAAACGGATCCGGTCTCATCATCGGTCGCTCGCCTTCGGGTGCACGTGTATAACTAATGGGTGAGAAATACAGTTGCAGGTTAGGCACTTTAAGATTCGATCTGGTGCGCACAAATCCACCCGCCTGATTGATACTGAGTGACAAAGGGCCGCTTTGTGTTAGTAGGTATTGGATAGCGACTTTCACGCGCCCTAACCAAGGGCGTAGAACTTGATTGAGGGTTGGCACTCGGCTGCGAAAGTACATGTCTATACCAAGATGATCCTGTAGATTTTGCCCTACATGGGGCGAGTGCAGCAACGTCTTAATACCCACGCTTTGCAACGCCTCGCCTGCCCCAATGCCGGAAAGTTGCAATAATTGTGGGGAATTTATTGCCCCGCCACAGAGAATTACCTCGCGTCCGGCCATTGCTTTATGGGGTTGTCCTTTCTTGACATAATTTATGCCAACTGCTTTTTTGCCCTCAAACAGAATTTTAGTGACGTGTGCCCGCGTTATTAACTTCACATTCTTGCGTTTAAGGGCGGGTCGAAGATAACAGCGAGCGGTGGAAGCGCGAAGACCATTTTTGGTTGTTATTTGGTAAATCGATGCACCTTCCAATTGGGTGCCATTGTAATCTTTGGTTATATCAAGCCCCATTTGCTTTGCAGCTTTCAGGTAAGTTTGGCACAAAGGGTGCACATCGGAGTGAACATCCTTTACAGGCAATGGACCATCAACACCGCGGGACTTACTGTTGCCTTCAGACCAGTGCTCTAGTTTGCGAAAATAGGGCTCTACAGATTGCCAGGCCCAGTCTTTACCAGCAGTTTTTGACCAATCATTAAAATCGCTAGGATGGCCACGAGCGTAAACCATAGCATTGATGGAGCTTGAACCGCCCATCACTTTTCCACGGGGCCAGTAACTTGTTCTACCCCCAAGGTTTGGAATAGGCTCAGTGGTGTATTTCCAATTGATGCGCTTATCATAGTAAGCCTTTCCATAGCCAATCGGTAGTTGTGTCCATAAATTAAAGTCTGACCCGCCCGCCTCTAAAATCAGTACCGAATAGCGGGAGTTTTCACTCAGTCGATAGGCCAGAGTTGAGCCTGCCGAGCCTGCACCGATGATAATAAAGTCATATACTTTTGTCACTCGTGCACGTCCTGTAAACAGCAAATAAAATTATTTGTGGTGTTATTTTTCTATATTTTAAGTGATTATTTAAATCTATTTGTTTAAGAAGTCGCATAAAATAAAAAATTCTGTTCACAAATACTAGAACAAATAAATGAGATTTGGAATTTTAGGTGAGGCCAAAATAGCTCGTGAATGGCTTGTACCAGCAATTATCGAAGCTGGACATGAGGTTACCCATCTTGGACGCAGGAACCCCTGTCAAGAAGCCTTACCTGAAATTTATCAAGACATTATTGAAACTGACTATGAGAGCTTGTTGGCAGAGCCAACTATTGATGCAATCTACAATCCTTTACCAAATCACCTTCATGTGCCATATTCCATCGCTGCACTCCAATCAGGCAAACACGTACTCTGTGAAAAACCTGTTGCATTAAATATAAAAGAGTTGAAGCAACTTGAAACAGTGGCCAGTAGAAGTGGCTGTTATTTTCAAGAGGCCTTTATGGTTCCACACCATCCGCAGTGGCAATGGTTACAAAAATTAGATATTGGTAAAATTCAATCAGCACATTTTATTTTTAGCTACCCCCAACAACCCTCTGGCAACTATAGAAATCGTTCAACGGATGGCGGCGGCCCTCTATATGATATTGGTTGTTACGCTATTTTGACCGGTTGTTTGCTTTTTGGAGGCATGCCTGAAGTTATCTCAGCAGTTGCAATAATGAGTGACAAATATGATATCGAGAAACAAGTTGATGCTGTTCTTAGGTGGCCGAATGGTGCAATTCTTAACTTTACCGTTTCGGGTGATGCTGCGCTTTGTCAAACTTTACATGTTTTAGCTAGCAATGGCTGGGCAAAGCTTGATGTACCAGTTAATCCTCCTGGGATAACACATGCGCACTGGTCAACTGGAGGTTTAGAGAAAGGCACTAAAGTGAGCTTCCCAAAGTGTAACCAATACAGACTCATGGTGGAGGACTTTGTAGCCAAATCCAGTTCGGGTGCGGCTTCAAATTTTTCAATTTCACACATAGTCACAAAAACCATCAATGAAATCCAAGTTAAGGCGGGCTTATTAAGTTAATTGATTTTTTATACGGCTGTGCTACCCTTTAATAATAAACCTATTAATGGTATATTA
>CAJXHL010000052.1 GCA_913054335.1 uncultured Gammaproteobacteria bacterium
GTGATGTATTTACTGGCTTTTACTTCAGTCTATTTATTGGCAAATGTAAGGTTAAAGACAAATACTGGATGGACTCGAAAACAAGTTGAGGATTTAATTTTTTACGGCGCTCTAGGCGCGGTTTTGGGCGGACGACTGGGTTATTTAATTTTCTATAATTTGCCGTCATTTGCTGCCAATCCTTTGACATTTTTTGATTTTCAAGGTGGGGGAATGTCTTTTCATGGGGGCTTTATTGGTGTTCTTATTGCGGCTTTAATTTTCAATCGAAAAGCGCAAAAAACATTTTTTGAAACGATGGATTTTGCTGCACCACTAGTGCCTCTCGGCTTGGCTTTTGGTCGAATTGGCAATTACATTAATGCTGAATTGTGGGGCAAGGTTACAACCAGTGTCTTTGGCGTTTATGGACCAGACCAAAGCGGTGAGTGGGCTGTTCGTTATCCTTCACAACTGTATGAAGGATTTTTGGAGGGCATTGTTTTGTTCGTGGTTTTGTGGATTTATACAAAAAAACCTCGTCCAGTGATGGCCACCTCCGCTGTTTTTTTGACTTTGTACGGGCTCTTTAGATTTATAATTGAGTTTGTAAGAGTGCCCGATATTCAGCTTGGTTATTTGGCATTTGGCTGGCTAACGATGGGCCAATTACTCAGCTTGCCAATGATTATTATTGGCGTCTATTTATTTTATAAAGCAAACAATTTAAACAAAAGTTTATGAAACAATATTTGGATTTTTTGAAATTGGTTAAAGAGCAGGGCGCCGTTAAAACGGATCGCACTGGCACTGGCACGGTGAGTGTTTTTGGCCATCAAATGCGTTTTAGCCTTCAACAGGGTTTTCCATTAGTGACTACCAAGCGCATTCACCTGCCGTCAGTTGTGCATGAGCTTCTCTGGTTTTTAAGTGGTGACACCAACATCCGCTATTTGACCGATAACAAGGTCAATATATGGAACGAATGGGCAGATGAGAACGGCGAACTTGGCCCAGTTTATGGTGCGCAGTGGCGCTGCTGGAAAAATGCCAAGGGTGAGAAAATTGATCAAATCAGTGAAGTCATCAAGCAAATCAAAAGCACACCCGATTCCAGAAGGATTATTGTTTCCAGCTGGAATGTCGGCGAATTAAGCAACATGGCTTTGCCTCCGTGCCATGCCTTTTTTCAATTCTACGTTGCCGATGGCAAACTCTCGTGTCAGCTCTATCAGCGCAGTGCTGATATTTTCTTAGGCGTGCCTTTTAATATCGCATCTTATGCACTACTGACGCATATGGTTGCACAGCAATGCGACCTTGAAGTCGGCGACTTTATTTGGAGTGGCGGCGATTGTCATATTTACTCTAATCATTTTGAGCAAGTTGAAACGCAGCTCCAACGTACACCTAAAGCATTACCAAAATTACTTATCCATCATAGAGCCGACAGTATTTTTGGTTACCAGTATGAAGATTTTGAGTTTAAGGATTATTTTCATGATGAGCCAATAAAGGCGCCGGTTGCGGTTTAGTTGGTGAATTTAATGATTAAGTTACAAAAAAGCCTTACTTATAAGTTTAACGATGTTGCACTTCTTAAGCTAGCACTAACTCATCGTAGCGTCAGCAACAATAATAATGAAAGGTTAGAATTTTTGGGTGATAGCGTTCTTGGTGCTATCATTTCGCGTGAATTGTTTCATCGCTTTCCGAAAATTGACGAAGGCCAACTCTCAAGATTACGTTCACACTTGGTTCGTGGACAAACACTGGCAAAACTAGCCAAAACCATTGATTTATCTGATTTCCTAATCCTCGGTCAAGGAGAGTTAAAAAGTGGCGGTTTTCGGCGAGAATCGATTCAAGCGGACACGCTTGAGGCAATTATTGGTGCAATTTTTATTGATTCTGACTATTTAACAACAAATCAAGTTGTTCTCACACTTTATAAAGCTTTGCTTGATGAAGCAAACCCAGAGGATTCACTTAAAGATTTTAAAACGCAATTGCAAGAATTCTTGCAAAAAAGAGGCTCTATTTTACCAAGTTACGAATTACTTAAAACAACAGGTCAAGACCACAATGCAGTTTTTTATGTGGGCTGCACTTTAGGCGAAGAGGGCCTTAGTGTCGAAAAAAATGCAAAAAGCATAAAGCGCGCCGAACAAGCTTGCGCTGAATCATTATTGGAGAGGTTAAAACAATGAGTTTTCAAGCAGGATTTATCGCCATTGTTGGTCGCCCAAATGTCGGAAAGTCAACCTTAACAAATGAATTAATTGGACAAAAACTCTCAATTACTTCGCATCGACCACAAACGACGAGACACCGTATTCACGCCATTGATACGACCGACGATTATCAAATGGTATTTGTCGATACGCCAGGTATTCATATTGGTGGTAAAAAGGCTATAAACGCCTATATGAACAGAGCGGCAAGCTCAACATTTAACGACGTCGATATGATTTTGTGGCTGGTTGAAGCGGGAAAATGGACAAAAGAAGACGAGCGTGTTTTAGAGCATATTGAAAGAGTAGACGTACCAGTCGTTGTTTGTGTTAACAAGATTGACAAATTAGCAAAAAACGACCAAGTCTTGCCGTATTTGCAAAAGCTCAGCGAAAAATACCAAGCCGCCGAAGTATTTCCACTTTCTGCTTTTAAAAAAGCACACTCAAGCGCACTGCGTTTATTAATTCTAAAATACCTTCCACAGCGAGATGCTATTTTCGATGCTGACTATGTCACTGATCGCTCGCAAAAATTTGTTGTGGCTGAGTTTATTCGCGAAAAATTGATGAGAAATTTATCCAATGAATTGCCTTACGACTTAACAGTCGAGATTGAAAAATTTGAATTGGATGGTCGCATGTATCGCATTGCTGCCAGAATTTTTGTTGATAAGACGTCGCAAAAGAGTATTGTTATTGGTAAAAAGGGTGAAGTGTTGAAAAAGATTGGTGAAGAATCGCGGCTCAGTATTGAGGGATTTTTAGAGAAAAAAGTATTTTTAGAGTTATGGGTAAAGGTGCGACAAGGCTGGTCGGACGACAAAAGGGCTCTCGCTTCTCTAGGCTATGACTAATATTGAATTAGCGCCTGCATTTTTACTTCATCGACGCACTTATCAAGGTAACTCATTACTGCTCGATTTTTTGACTCGTGATCATGGAAAAATTCGCCTTGTTGCTCGTGGTATTCGAAAAAGTAAAGCGCCAATTCAAATGTTTCAATGCTTAAAAATTTCCTTCAAAGGCAGAGGAGAGCTTAAAACTTTAGCGAATATTGAAAGCTTTGATGTGCCCAGGCGTCTTTTGGGAAATGACTTAGTGTTAGCAATATACGCCAACGAATTGTTATCGCGTCTTTTGCCAGAGGCGGAACCACATCCTGGGGTTTTTTCTAGCTATCAACAATTTGTAGAAAACATAAGCCAGTCGAGCGATGATGAGCAACAACTTGCCCTTAGGTTGTTTGAAAACAGGCTGTTAGAAGAGCTGGGTTACGGCCTTGATTTCCGCTTTGATTTCTCAGGAAGTCCAATTAGTCCAACAATGAATTATGATTTTGCTGAGCAAGAGGGATTTGTGGGCAATTCGGGTGGTAAAATTTCCGGCAAAATCCTGCTTAAATTTGCAAGCGATGCAATGCCGAGTTTAAGCGCCACAGAACTAAAAGTGGCAAAATACTTAAACCGTCAAAGGTTGCGAGCCCTTTTGGGTGAAAGGCCCCTTAAAAGCAGAGAGTTGTTTGTTGTGAGATCTTTATAATAAAAAAAATTATGAGTATATACTTAGGCGTTAATATAGACCACATAGCCACTTTAAGGCAAGCAAGAGGAACTGTCTATCCTTGCCCAGTTGAAGCGGCTTTAATTTGTGAACAAGCAGGCGCGGATAGCATTACCCTGCACCTCAGGGAAGATCGCCGCCATATTAATGATGCTGATGTTGAACTGATGCGAAGCTCACTAAAAACAAAAATGAATTTAGAAATGGCCGCAACCGATGAAATGCTCTCAATTGCTGCAAACATCAAACCTGAAGATTGTTGCCTAGTGCCTGAAAAGCGCGAAGAACTGACGACTGAAGGTGGTCTTGATGTTGCTTCACAATTGCCAAGAATGCGCGAGGTATGTCAAAAACTTGCCGAGAACAATATTAGAGTATCACTTTTTATTGACGCTGATAAAAATCAAATTGACGCAGCCAAAGAATGCGGTGCGCCAGTGATTGAAATCCACACCGGACATTATGCAGATGCCACAGATGAGAAATCACGTAATGAATGCTTCCAGAAAATTAAAGAAGCTTCAACTTATGCCCACAGCATTGGCTTGCAAGTGAATGCTGGTCATGGGCTGACACTTGAAAATACTGGCAAAATCGCAGCCTTAAGTGAGCTTGTGGAGCTTAATATTGGTCACTCTATTGTTGCTAGGTCGGTTTTTGTTGGATTGGCAGAAGCCACTAGAGAGATGAAAAGCATCATGCTCCAAGCGAGAGATCTATGATTTACGGTGTAGGAACAGATATTGTTAATATTGAACGCATCGCCCATATTCTTAAAAAAAATAGAGATGGCTTTATCAAGAGAGTGTTAACCGAACACGAACAATCTTTATTTGCCAATAAGGCAGACAGTGCCGCCTATTGTGCCAAGCGTTTTGCCGCCAAAGAGGCTTTTGCCAAAGCACTGGGAACGGGCATCGGCAGGGTGGTTGGTTTTCAAGATTTAACTGTTAGAAACAATGACAAGGGAAAGCCGCACTTTATTCCCAGTGAAAAACTAAGACTTTATTTGGTTAACAACAACATCAAACAAGCGCATTTAAGCATCTCTGACGAGAGTCAAAACGCTGTTGCTTTTGTCGTTTTAGAGACTGTTGAGACAAGTGAAGATCCTGAGTAACCATTACTTAAGACAAAAAATTGTCAAACACACGTTTTATTAAAACGGAATATCGTCCTCAAAATCATCATTTGCAACGGGTGTGATTGTTGGCGCAGCCTGAGCAGGCGCACTTTGACTCGGAGCTGAAGCACTACCACCCGTACCATCCCGGCGATCCAGCATTTGCAGAGTGCCATTAAAACCACTAACAACCACTTCGGTTGTATAGCGATCTTGGCCATTTTGATCTTGCCATTTACGAGTTTGTAATTTACCTTCAACGTAAACCTTTGAGCCTTTATCGAGGTATTGCCCTGCAATCTCTGCAAGTTTCCCAAAAAGAGAGACTCTGTGCCACTCTGTTCTTTCTTGCTTTTGCCCGGTATTTTTATCTGTCCATGAATCACTAGTAGCAACAGAAAGATTGGCAATAGCATTGCCGTTTGAGGCGTATTTAACCTCTGGCTTTGCGCCTAGATTTCCAACCAAAATTACCTTATTAATACCCGCCATAACTACTTCTCCGTTGTGTTGTTTTTGGATGGCATTGTAAGAATAACTAGCCACCAAATTATTGCCATAAATATGGTCAACAAGAATACACTATTCAAGTCAAAAATGTCATAAATAAGTCCACCAATTGCACCACCAATAAATGTTCCAAGGAACTGAGAGGTAGAAAAGACACCCATTGCTAGGCCGCGCTTCGAAGCGCTTGCAGTTCTAGACAATAGCGAAGGTAGAATAGCTTCAACGGCGTTAAAAGCTATAAAGAAAAGGGACAGCAAAATAAGAAAAACATTAAGGCTTAAATCAAGGCTGAAAAATAAGATTTGACTGATGATTAATAAACCAATACTAAGCAATAAAACCAGCTTGGTTTTTTTGTATTTTTCTGAGGCAATAATCAGCGGCACCATGCCGACAAATGAAATAAGAATGGCAGGTAGATAGAGTTGCCAATTGTTCTCAATTGTAACAATGTTATTTTCAATAAGCAGTAAGGGCATCACAATGAAGCCACAGGCAAGGATTAGGTGCAGACTAAAAACGCTAAAATCTAGACGCATCAACCGAGGGTTCAAGATTTCTTTAAAAGCAAACAAAGATAATTTGTAATAGTTAACGGGTTTTACGCTAGGCAAGGTGAAGACTATCAGTGCTGCAACAATTGAAAGACCGGCTATAACCCAAAACAAGCCTGACATACCCGCACTTGAGGCAATAATTGGACCAATTAAAAGAGATAACATAAAGGCAAGACCAATTTGAAAACCAACAAAAGCATTGGCTTTTGCGCGATTTTCTTCTGATATAAAATCAGCCAAAAAAGCCATGAGTACGGCAGAGATTGCACCGCCACCTTGCAAAGCTCTACCAACAACAACAAAGATTATGTCTGTAGCACTTGCAGCAACAATGCTGCCTAATAAAAAAAGACTAAGACCTGCGAGCAATAGAGGCTTACGCCCAAAGCGATCAGAAAGATAGCCAAAGGGTATTTGCAAACAAGCTTGAGTTAAGCCGTATATGCCGATCGCCAACCCAATTAAAAAGGGTGTGGTGCTCGAATAATCACTTGCATACACGCTCATCACTGGAAAGAGCATAAACAAGCCAAGCATACGAGTCGACATGACTAACGACACTTTTATGGCAAAAAGTCGCTCTGTTGAATTCATAAAGGCCGGCAGTTAATTATCGAGTTCGTACTTTGAGATGTATCCAGGATAGCTAGATTTCAGTACAATTCTTGCATCTTCAGCCAACTTGATGGCACCAATAGCATCATAATTGTATGCCATTAAATGCAACGCATCAGGAATTGAGGGTGTTTTTGGAAAGTGTTCGATAAGATACTGACAGCGATTAATGGCGGCAATATTCGACTTATTGTTGGTGTAGTATTGCGCGACATAAAATTCATGTCTGGCCAGTGCGTTCTTTAATTCTGGCAATTTGGTTTTGCCATTTTCGGCGTATTCACTCTGGGGGAACTCAGCGATAAGGCCTTCGTAGCAAAGAAAAGCATCTTTAACACTTTGAACATCTCTTTGCGCCTTGTCAGAATCCAGATAATCAAGAAAAGAGCGAGAAATATCTTCAAATGACTGACATCTTAAATAGTGCGCATAAGGTGTTGATGAGTGTGCGGGGTAGCGTTTTATGAAATCGTCAAGTTGGGCTACAGCACTAGCATACTCCTCGCGGTTATAATAGTTATAGGCTATATCCAATTGTGCCTGCATAGCGTATTTTGAGCCCGGATAGGCAGCAAGAATCAGCTCGTAGTATTCAATTGCTCCAGCACTCGAACCCATGCTTAATTTATCCTGCGCTAAAACATAAAGCTCTTTTGGTGTCAGGCCATCAGCTAGCGCACCTCTTTCTGCTTTTTGATCTGAAAAAAAGCTACTACAGCCACTGAGAAAAACAGTTGATAGAAAGAGGACAGAGATTATTTTTTTCATTAGAGGCAGTTTTTATTAGGTTTATTAGAGGAATTATACTTGGCTCAACAAAGGATAGAAACCTTTGTATAAACTGGCTTGTTGACAAATCAGCTGCTTATAATATCTCTATTTAATTGCAAATTATATTTTTCAATGGCTATCGCTTTTTTTCAAAAAAAAACTGTTATCGGTGACCTTTGTGCCGTACTCGACACTTACCTGTCAAAAGCAGAAGTTAAGATTGTAAGAAAAGCGTATAAACTCGCTGAAAAAGCACATAAGGGTCAGTTTCGCCGTTCAGGTGAGGCTTATATCCATCATCCACTCGCTGTAGCCCTCATATTAGCAGAGTTAAATCTGGATTATTACTGTATTGTTGCTGCCATTTTGCATGATTGTATTGAAGATACTTCCGTAACACAAGAAGATATTTCTGTAGAGTTTGGCGAGCAAATAGCACACATTGTTGAAGGTGTATCCAATCTAACCAACTTGGAATTCCATTCTGGCTCGCACCAGCAGGCTAAAAATTTCCAAAAATTATTTTTTGCAATGTCGAAAGACATGAGGGTGATGCTTATTAAGCTGGCAGATCGCCTACATAATATGCGCACCCTAGGAGCAATGAAACGCGAGAAACAAATTAAAAAAGCACAAGAAACAGTCGAGCTTCACGCACCAATTGCACGTCGATTAGGCTTGCACAGTATTCGGGTTGAGTTGGATGATTTGTGTTTTGAAATACTCCATCCTCGCAAACATCTTATTCTAAAGCGTAAGATTAGCAAGCAATACGGCAACCAGAAAAAAACAATTGCCCTTGTTCAATCTGAGATTATTAATAAGCTAACATTTGAAGGCATCAATGCCAGTGTTGAAGGTAGGCAAAAGCAACCTTGTAGTGCTTACAATAAAATGAAGCACAAATCATTGAAGTTTTCCGAAATTTTAGACATGCACGCCTTTCGCGTGATAGTAGACGAAACAAAAGATTGCTACCAAGCGCTCGGTATCTTGCATAGCCTATATAAGCCCTTACCAAAAAAGTTTAAAGATTATATTGCTGTACCAAAATCTAACGGCTATCAATCACTCCACACCGTTTTGCTGGGCCCTAGGAATATGTTTATCGAAGTACAAATTCGCTCAAAAGAGATGCATTTTATTTCAGAATATGGCATTGCTGCTCATTGGCATTATAAGAGCACAACCAAACCATCCGAAAAATTGGCACAAAATTGGCTGGGCTCCTTGTTGGACATTCAAAAAAACACCGACTCCTCCATTGATTTTCTTGAGGACACCAAAGCAGACTTATTTTCAAATGAAGTTCTGGTATTTACCCCGACCGGTGAAATCATTCAATTGCCTCTTGGGGCAACAGTTTTGGATTTTGCATACGCCGTTCATACCAATGTAGGCAAGAGAACACAAAGAGCGACCATTAATGGCAGTTCAGCATCTTTGTCAACAGAGCTTAAAACGGGCCAAACGGTTGAAATTATCACCAGTCGTTTTGTAAAACCTAAGCCTTATTGGCTGAGTAATGTGACTACATCTAAAGCGAAAGCGGCGATCAAGGCGCAACTTAAAGACGACTCAAAAACCGACTTAGCCAAACTGGGTAAACGTTTAATTGCAGATGCAATGAATTATCAAAAAATAAATATTTCAAGCATTTCAAAGGAAAAATGGGCGCAATGCTTGACTGAATTACATTGTTCTACTTCAAGAGAACTCTACATTAAGGTTGGCCTTTCAGAGATTTTTGTCGCGGTTGTCATGAATAAGCTCATTGAGGATGCTGGCAAAAAGACGGTTAATGCACTAACCATTCATAAAACCAAGGGTATGGCGATTAATTTTGCCCATTGCTGTTACCCAATCCCAGGCGACAGTGTTACCGGCATATTGACAACACAAAAAGGTATGGTGATGCACCGAAATAACTGTTCAAACCTTGCACACATAAAAAATAAAAGCGCTCAGTGGCTCGAGATAGACTGGAAGTCAGATGACAGTGAATTATTTCAAGCGCCGATTCGTGTGGTGGTTGAAAATCAAAGCGGTGTATTGGCAACAATTGCAAATGTACTTGCGCAACTTGAGGTCAATATTGAACACTTGGAACAGCAATCCATGCCACATTCTAAAAAAGCTATAAATTTGATCGTTGATGTTGCCAATATTATTCAGCTTAATAATGTATTGGATCGCTTAAAGCAACTCCCAACTGTGATTTCAGCAAAACGAAATTAATCATCAAAAGAACTTATTGAATTGAATTGAATTGATTAAAATTAGCCTTTTATTATTTCAACAATTTATGGTCCAATTACCTATATGATGACTTGGCTTGACTCACTCGATATCGCTATTTCACTAGACGAATCTCATCCTGAAATCGACCCACAAACAATTAATTTTGTTGACCTGCAAAAGCTTGTTCTTGCACTGGATGAATTTGATGCTGGTGAAACGCAGTGTGGCGAAAGAGTGCTTGAAGCAATTCAGATGTATTGGATTGAGGAAAAAGAATGAAAATATTAAAAACCTTGGCACTGTTGTTAACGCTTGTTTCAACTACTGCGTACGCTCTTCTGGAAGTTACTATTGTTAAGTCAGAAGGAAATGCATTTCCAATTGTTATTTCCCCATTTGAAGTCGTTGGTAATGCCGAACAAGGGGCAACGATTGCCAATATCATTCGAGATAATTTGAACCGTTCAGGTCAGTTTAATGCACTGAGTTCAAGCAATGTTATTACCAATAAAATTGATTTTAGTTATTGGAAAAACCAAGGGAAAGACGCCATTGTATTCGGTAAAGTTGAGCAAATCAGCAGTAAAGTCTTTAATGTTACTATCTATATTTACGACATTTATACAAAGAAGCGACTTTACGGCAAAACAATAGAAGTACATAACAGTGGCATTAGAAGGATTTCACATTTCTTAAGTGACAAAATTTACAACATCTTGCTCGGTCAAAAAGGTGCGTTCGACACCCGCCTTAGTTATGTAACGGTCACTAGCGATAAAGTGCTGGGCAAAATTTACCAACTTGAAATCTCAGACTCTGACGGTCAAAACGCACGAGCGGTGGTAAAGTCTCCATACCCCATTCTTTCACCTGCTTGGTCGCCTGATCAGAAGAAAATTGCCTATGTTTCCTTTCAAAATGGCCGCTCAGAAGTGTTTATCAAGTACCCGTTCATGCGAGTTAAGTCAATTAAAATACCACAATTCGATGGTATTTCGTCAGCGCCGAGCTGGCATCCTAATAGCAAGGGCCTGGCATTAACCATTTCAAGAAAAGGTAATAAAGACATTTACTTTTATAGCCTTAAAAGTAAAAAACTAGACAGACTTACAAAAGATGTTGCTATTGATACTGAGGCAAATTTCTCACCTGATGGTAACAGTATTGCCTTTACATCAAATCGTTCGGGTCAAGTTCAAATCTATATTAAAGACTTAACCAGTAATAAGACTAAGCGCGCCACCTTTGAAGGGAGATACAATGCAAAACCAGTCTTTTCACCAGATGGAAAAGCTTTGGCGTTGATCCATCGTGTTGGAAAAGATTATCGAGTTGCTTTGCTCGACATCAAAACCCGGGATCTTACCGTCTTGACGCAAAATAAGTTGGATGAGTCGCCCTATTTTTCACCAAATGGTGGTATGATTATTTTTGCAACAAATCGCAACAATAAAGGAGTGCTCTCCGTGATTTCACTATACAACAACCAGATAGTCGAATTGGCACAAAAAGGCGTGGAAGTCCGTGAGCCGAGCTGGTCTAATTACTCAAACTAAGGATAAAATAATGATAAAAAAAATCATCTTAATCACAAGCGTCGCTTTATTAAGTTCTTGTGCTGGTACGACCATTCAAGATGTAGGCGACAAATTTCTAAATTTAATCAACCCCTCGGACCCCGTTGTTGAAGTTGCTGATTTAGGTGAAAGCGAAATAATTTTAGAAAGCGAATATGTCATCTTTTCTGAAGAAGGTCTAGCTCTCTTATC
>CAJXHL010000053.1 GCA_913054335.1 uncultured Gammaproteobacteria bacterium
GTAAAGCCAAGGGAGGGGTTTAGTGGCAAATATAAGTGCAGTCAACGCAAGCGGATCTAGTGATCTTCTAATTCAAAGTGCAATCACCATTGCAATGATTTTTGTTGCGCTTTTTTTGGGTGACCTCATTCAACCTTGGGGAACCCAGGTTTCTTTGAGTATCCTTGAAGTTGGCGCAGTTACACCGACTGTTTTTGCCATTTCTGGTATTTGGCTGGTGCTAGGTGCTGTTTCCATGTCTTACCTTCTTTTTGGCTGGCGAGTATTGCCAGCTGTCTTTATTGGCTTTCATTTTGCCGCCCTCTATGTTTATGGTTGGCAACTAAATCCCTTTAGTTATACTGATTTGGGTGTCTTGCGTCTTCATGCTTGGACGAATCACGCGCACGCCTTGGTTACCACTCTTGGCCCACTAGCGGCTATTTACACAATGCGGATCTTTAGACTTTCTCATTTCTTTGAGGGCGAAAAATTAATTTTCCAGCACGTGATTTTCTTAATGATTCTGGTAGCTTTCTTCAATACTTTTGCCAAGTTCTTTGTCGACACCACGCTGCGAACTTGGTTGGGATTATCAATTCGTATTGATGAGGTGACTTACATTCCTTCGATGCTGATTGGCGATTTAACTGGCGGCATCGGCTTTGTCTTCATCCTTGCTTTGGTTGTTGTGCCTGTCATTCGTTTGGTGGCGCCAAAAGCTATTGTTGAGGAATAGCGCTAACCACCTTAATTTATTTTTTGAGAGTTTGATTTTTATTTGAGAGCGCGGCACAGTAGAGAAACATATCCACTGGCTCTCTATACACCCCCTAAGTTTTTTAGTAAATTTTCGATCGATCTAACTCTCGTACTGTCTTCGGCCATTGATTTTTTATAAACAAGGGTGTTTTGCCCCTTTAATCGGTAGGTTTTGGCTTCTTTTTGAATGAGATTGATGATTTTGATCGGTTCAATGGTGTGATTGACCCCCAAAGTGATCTCGGCCTTATCGTCAAAGATGATGATTTTGTTGATTCCGATTTTTTCACAAATAAATCGAAGCGTTGTCGAGGCAAATAAATTCTTGGTTGGCTCTGGAAGCAAGCCAAATCGGTCAATCATCTCGATTTGCAAGTCTTTCAATTCGTCTTCATTCTTGGCGCTGGCGATACGCTTATAAAGCACTAAACGTTCGTGAACGTCATCAAGATAGGTTTGAGGGATAATGCACGCAATACCAATATCGATTTCGACTTGTTCGTTGATAGTGTCCTCGATATTAAGTTTCTTGCCGCTTTTAATGGCGCGAATGGTTCGTTGCAATAAATCGTGATAAAGGTTAAAGCCAATTTCTGAAATCTTGCCGCTTTGATTCTCGCCCAGTAAATCACCAGCGCCACGTATCTCAAGATCGTGATTGGCGAGCATAAAACCAGCACCCAGTTCTTCCAGTGAGGCAATTGCGTCTAAGCGCTTCTTCGCATCTTTGGTAAGGGATTGATGGGATTTGATAATAAGGTAAGCATAAGCCTTGTGGTGCGAACGTCCGACACGACCACGTAATTGGTGCAATTGCGCAAGACCAAAGTTCTGCGCATTATTGATAAGGATAGTATTGGCGCTAGGGATATCAATGCCGGTCTCGATAATGGTAGTGCAGACCAACATTTGAAAGCGTTGATGATAAAAATCCGCCATGATTTGCTCAAGCTCTTTGCTTGGCATCTGCCCGTGAGCAACACGCACCTTGATATTTGGCATAAGGTTTTTCAGCGTTTCTGCCATATTGTCAATAGAGTCAATATCGTTATGCAGTACAAAAATTTGCCCGCCACGGTGGAGCTCACGTGAGCAGGCCTCAGTAATGGTGTCGTCATTCCACTCATCAACAGATGTTTGAATGGCGCTGCGTTTGGCCGGTGGCGTGGCAATAATCGAAAGCTCGCGTAGAGAGCCGAGCGCCATATTAAGGGTGCGCGGAATCGGTGTAGCCGTCATCGTTAGAATATCACTCTGACCACGGAGTTTTTTCAGCTCTTCTTTTTGCTTGACGCCAAAACGATGCTCTTCGTCAATAATAATCAATCCCAAATTGTGGTATTTAATTGAGCCTTGAATAAGCTTATGCGTGCCAATCACAATATCAATTTTCCCCTGCCTTAAACCCTGCTTAATAATCGTTTGCTCTTTTGGTGTTTGAAAACGAGATAAGGCATTAATAGTCACCGGGTAATTGGCAAAACGATCGGTAAAAGTTTGCTGGTGTTGGTTGGCCAGTAAGGTTGTCGGCACCAAGACCACCACTTGCTTACCAGCCTCTACAGCCAAGAAGGCGGCGCGCATGGCGATTTCAGTCTTGCCAAAGCCAACATCGCCACAAACGAGGCGATCCATCGGCCTTGAAGATTGCATGTCGCCCAGCACTTGTTCCATGGTTTTAAGCTGATCTGGCGTTTCCTCAAAAGCGAAGCTGGCGACAAAGGAGCTGTAAGCATCATCTGGCTCGGGGAAGGCAAATCCTGTTAGCGTTTGGCGTTTGGCGTAAATTTCGAGCAGTTCTGCAGCAACGTCGTACAATGCCTCGGCAGCTTTTTTCTTGGCCTTATTCCATTGTTGCGTGCCAAGCTTGTGTAGTGGTGCGTGGTCTAGATTGGCGCCGGAATAGCGCGAAATCAAATTAAGCGCAGTAATCGGCACCATGAGTTTTGAGCCCCTAGCGTACTCCAACATGAGAAAATCCTGAGGGTTGTCATCAAAAGTCCGCGACTCAAGACCGAGATAGCGACCCACGCCATAATGCTCGTGGACAATGGCATCACCAATCTGAATTTCCACCAAGCTTTTAATCGCCTCATCAAAATCTTTGTGTTTTGCACGACGACGTCTTTGCTGTTTGACCACGTCTTGACCAAATAAATGATCTTCGGTGATGATGGCAAATTCGTCTGTGAGTAACCCCTCACTTAAACTGGCATTGGTTATACAAAGTTTCGCATCGGCCTCTAAAAATTCCGCCCAATGTGCGCAGCTTTGACTGGTAAGTTGATTGCTGGCCAGTAAGTCGGTGAGAACAGATTGCCTGCCTTGTGATTCGCAAACAATCAATACCCTGCCTTTAAAGCTCCCAACAAAAGTAATTAACTTGTTCAGCGGGTTTTTTGTTTGCGCCTCAATCCGCAGAGGGGGTAGTAAATTTACCGAAAAATTGAGCGCTGACTTTTTATTGGATTTGATCGACTGTGTTTGGATTTGGTTTTTGTTCTTGAGGTGAGCAAATAATTCTTCGTGACCAAGAAAAACCTTGTCAACACTCAGAGGCGGCCTATCCAGCGAGCGTTTGCCGTGCTCGTAGCGCTCTTTTAATGATTCGGTTTGTTCGTGGGCACAATCCGACAAGCCGTTTTGATAAGCAACAACTGGGTTGTCTGGTAAGTAATCAAATAGCGTTGCCGTTTTATCAAAGAACAACGGTAAGTAAAATTCAATGCCGCCAGGGAAACGACCTTCACTAACCTCAGTGGCAATCATGCCATCACTTTTTCCAAACTCTTGTATGTAGTTTTGCTCGAAATTAACAATGCTCTGGGTATCTGCGGCAAACTCTCTAGCTGGCAAGAGGTTGATTTTTTCAATTACCTCAATCGACCGCTGAGTCGAGGTTTCGAAAGTGCGAATCGAGTCAATTTCATCGTCGAACAAGTCAATCCGATAAGGTTTTTTAGCACCCATTGGGTAGAGATCAATCAGTGCACCCTTAATGCAAAACTCGCCCTGCTCCATTACTGTGGTGGCGCGTCGATAGCCGATTTTAATGAGCTTTGTGACAAACGACTCAATGCTCAATTGGCCACCACGAGATAAACTCAATGAGTATTTTTCAATGTAGTCTGTTGGGCAAAGGCGCTGAGAAAGGGATTCAAGCGTGGTAATAACAATTCCAGTTTTTAAACTTGGTAGTTGAGAAAGTGTTTTTAGCCGTGAGGAAACAATATCTGGGTGCGGCGAAAAGTGGTCATATGCTAGGACTTCCCAGTTTGAAAATGCGAGAATTGTTAAGGATGTGTTGTAGAAACTGAGCGCTTTTTGAATCTGTTCGTAGTGACTAATGTCTCGAGCGATATAAAGCACAACACAGTTATGCTTCTGCGTAAATTCAATCAGTGCTAAGGCTTCAGAGCTACCGTAAAGTGAGCCCCAATGAAACGTTAACCCTGATGCAAAATCTTTGTGCTCGTCAGCAAACAGAATGCTCATAAGATATGAACATTCTCCTTAGCAAGCATATTAATCAGTCTAATTGTTGGCAGGCCTATTAGGCTGTTTGGATCGTCGCCTTCCATGCGCTCAAAAAGGGCAATGCCCAAGCCTTCAGATTTAAAGCTGCCAGCGCATTTCAACGTGTCTTCTTTATCAAGATAATTATTGATTTCTAAATCCGTGAGCAACCTAAAGACCACTTTGAAGATTTCAACATGATTTTGTAACGTACCTGTCTCGGTATTGAATAACGCAAGACTGGTGAGAAAAGTAACCGTGTTTCCAGCACTTTTTTGGAGCTGCTTGACGGCATTTTCACGCGTGTGTGGCTTGGTTAATACCTCATCATTAGAGCCATTGCCGCTTGCTAGTGTGGCCACTTGATCAGAGGCAATAATTAAGCCGCTATGTGTTTTAGCTACTTCTCGTGCTTTTTCTGCTGATAAACGATAGACCAAATCGTGCGGTGTTTCACCTGCATGTCGAGATTCATCGATATCCGGCGAGACGGTCGAAAAATCGATATCAAGGCGCTCTAAAACAGCTTTTCTAAAGGGCGATGAGGAGGCAAGAATGAGCGACACGTTAAGTTGAAAAATTGTAAAATAATCTAATATTTTACTTTATTCAGACAGGGCCTTATGCGCTTATCTATTATCGTTGCGATGGATGATAATCACTTGATTGGCAAAGATAATGGCCTGCCTTGGCATCTTCCTGCCGATCTTACTTTTTTTAAAAAAGTTACCACTGGCCATTCGATTATCATGGGCAGAAAAACTTATGATTCGATTGGTAAGCCACTGCCCAATCGTCGCAATATCGTCATTACCAAAAGTGTTGATGCCAGCATTGAGGGCTGTGAGGTGTTCAATAGTATCGATGATGCACTGGACTCAACTAAAGAGGAAGAAGAAGTGTTGGTAATCGGTGGTGCCAATTTATGTCAACAAGTTTTGGCGAGGGTGGGTCGGCTCTACATCACTCATATTGAAGGTGTGTTCGAAGGAGATACTTATTTCCCAGATTATGACACCAATGAATGGCGAGAAATCAGCTGTGAATCACACACGCCCGATGAGAAAAACCCCCATCATTATCATTTTAAAATTCTTGAGAGGAAATAATGAAGAAATTGATTGTACTAGTTTTAGTCGCTTTTTATCTGTCAGGCTGTGTGTTGACCAAACTGGTCACTGTGCCAATGCGAGTGACGGGTTCAGTTATTTCGATAATACCTATTGTTGGCGATCCGGTCGATAGCTTTTTGGACAGTAGTGCCGATATCATCGACACTATCCCTATTTAGCGACTCAACACTCTCGTCTTGCCGATATCATCGGCACTGTTTAGCTATAGATTTAGCTGGCTTGTTTTAACTTGCCTTGTGCTTCTAAAACTTCTTTAAGTGCTTTTGGCATCACTTTAACAAAGTGTGCCAATTCGGCGTTCCAGTTATCCAAGATGTGTTTGGCAATAGCTGAGCCGGTGAATTTCAAATGCTTGTTTAGCAATTCAAATAACTCTTTTTGTGACTCGCCATCCATTGGGTCAAAGTCAATCATTGCGGTGTTTGAGCGTCCTTGAAGTGTTGATTTTGGGTTATAGACATAAGCAATACCACCACTCATGCCTGCACCAAAATTACGACCCACTTCACCCAAGATAACAGCTCGTCCGCCCGTCATGTATTCGCAACCATGATCACCAATCCCTTCAACAACTGCAGCAACACCGGAATTACGAACACAGAAACGCTCAGCAACACGACCCGATAAGTACATCTCACCACCCGTTGCACCGTAGCCACAAACGTTGCCGGCGATAACTTCATTTTGAGCAACAAAAGTCGAGTTTTTTGGTGGGTAAACGATCACGCATCCACCTGAGAGTCCTTTGCCAACGTAGTCGTTCGCATCGCCTTCGACTTCAAGGGTGATGCCTTGCGCAAGGAATGCACCGAAAGATTGCCCCGCAGAGCCTGTAAAGCTCACATGAATTGAATCTGCGGCTAGTGCATTGCTGCCAAGTGTTTTCACCACATGAGAGGAGAGCATGGCGCCAACCGTGCGGTCTGTATTGGTAATGACAGACTCAATTCTTGCTTTACCACCAGTTTCAATCGCACTATGTGCTTGCGCAATCAGGTCATTATCCAATTGTTTTTCCAATTGATGATCTTGGTAGGTACTTTGGTAAGTACCAGTATCGGCATTCGGTTTTTCAGCTGGCATCAGCAGTGCGCTGAGATCAATAGAGTCTTTTTTCCAATGATGAATGGCTTTATCCGTTTCCAGCATGTCAGCTCGGCCGACCATTTCATTGATGGTTTTAAAGCCAAGCTCTGCCATGATTATGCGCAAATCCTCAGCCACCATAAATAAATAGTTAACAACGTGCTCTGGCTTACCGGTGAATTTTTTACGTAATTCTTTGTCTTGTGTGGCAATGCCAACTGGGCATGTGTTGAGGTGGCATTTACGCATCATGATACAACCCAAAGTCACCAGTGGCGCAGTTGCGAAGCCAAATTCCTCAGCACCGAGTAGAGCAGCAATGGCAACATCACGACCTGTTTTGAGCTGGCCGTCAGTTTGAATAACAACGCGTGAGCGCAGCTCATTCATCACTAATGTTTGGTGCGTCTCTGCAACCCCTAATTCCCATGGCAGACCTGCGTGCTTAATGGATGTCAGTGGGGAGGCGCCTGTGCCACCATCATGGCCCGCAATCACGATATGATCGGATTTGGCTTTAGTAACGCCAGCAGCAACCGTACCAACGCCAACTTCAGAAACCAGCTTAACGCTGATTCGCGCTGTTGGGTTGGAGCGCTTAAGGTCAAAAATCAGTTGTGCTAGGTCTTCAATTGAATAAATGTCGTGATGTGGCGGCGGGCTAATTAAGCCGACGCCCGGTGTTGAACAACGTATTTTGGCAATTCCTTCGTCAACTTTTCTGCCAGGTAGCTCGCCACCTTCGCCTGGCTTTGCGCCTTGCGCTACTTTAATTTGTAATTCGTCAGCATTATTTAGATAATCAATGGTAACACCAAAACGAGCTGACGCCACTTGCTTGATAGCCGAGCGACGTGAATCGCCATTAGCATCAGGGGTCCAACGAGCAGGATCTTCGCCGCCTTCGCCTGTATTGGATTTACCGCCTATGCGATTCATGGCAATGGCTAATGATTCGTGCGATTCGGCTGAAATAGAGCCAAAACTCATCGCACCCGTAACAAAGCGCTTAACAATCTCTTTGGCTTCTTCTACTTCGTTAATAGCAATAGAATTGCCTTTTTTGAACGACATTAGTCCGCGTAACGTACAGTTTCGAGTGCCTTCATTGTTTGATTTTTCGGCAAAATCCCAGTAAGCACTTTGATCGTTATTACGTGCAGCTTTTTGTAAAGTAGCAATCGTTTGTGGCTCCCACATGTGCTTTTCACCGCCACTACGCCAATGGTATTGACCTAGATTATCAAGCGTATTGGTATGATATGCTTCTTTGTGAAGTTTTTCAGACTCTTCTTGTAATACCTTGAAGTTAACGCCACTGATGCGACTGGCGGTCTCAAAGAAGCACTTATCCATTACCTCCGGGGCTAAGCCAACTGCTTCAAAAATTTGAGCGCCTTTATAAGATGCCAAGGTTGAAATGCCCATTTTAGCCATCACTTTTAACATACCTTTGGCAACTCCTTTCCGATAAGCCGCTACAATGGCCTTGTCATCTTCAAAATCAATTAAGTTGTCACGTCTTGCTTGCCACAGTGCCTCAAAAGCTAAATACGGATTGACAGCGTCGACACCATAACCTGCTAGCAAACAGAAATGATGTACTTCTCTTGCTTCACCCGTCTCTAAAATAATGCCAACTTGCGTTCGCTCAAACTTAGCAATAAGGTGCCTGTGTAAAGCAGATGAGGCCAATAATGCACTTATAATACCACGATTTTCACTGATATTCCTATCGGATAGAACAATCAAGCTATGGCCATCTTTAATCGCCTGTGAGCCTTGCTGGCAAATGTCATCGAGCATATCACTTAAGTTGTGATTACTATCAATGTCGTAAGTAATATCAATGGTTTTTGCTGTCCAACCGCGATGGTTACAATGCTTCAACGCTGCCGCTTCTTCATTGGTCAGGATTGGATGCTCAATGACCAAGCGGTGGGCATTTTCTGCCTTGTTTTGTAGCAGGTCGCCCTCTGGGCCAATCGAGCAGCTAAGTGACATCACTACCTCTTCACGAATAGAGTCGATTGCCGGATTGGTAACTTGGGCGAACAATTGCTTAAAGTAATCGTAAATAATGCGAGATTGGTCGGATAGACAGGCAAGAGCTGAGTCATTACCCATTGAGCCAACAGGGTCTCTAAGCTCGTTTACCAGAGGTAGTAGCATAAATTCTAGTGTTTCCACGCTATAGCCAAATGCTTTTAAGCGGTGGACAATCGAGTCGGGATCAAAACCATGTGCTTGGGTATTACAGTCCAAATCTGATAAATGTATTTGTTGCTCATTGAGCCAGTCTTGGTATGGGTTTTTGCCAGCAAAACTTGTTTTAATGGCTTCGTCGTCAATCAGTTCGCCTTTGTCGAAATCCACTAGGAACATTTTTCCTGGGCGCAATCTACCTTTTTCTTTTACGTTATCCGTTGCTACATCAACTACACCGACCTCACTCGCCATAATAACGCGATCATCGTGTGTTAAATAATAGCGTGAAGGGCGTAGGCCATTTCTGTCCAGTACGGCGCCGATATAGCGACCATCAGTAAATGCAATAGAAGCAGGGCCATCCCACGGCTCCATGACATTTGAAAAATACTCGTAAAATGCCTTCTTCTCATCACTCATTTCATTGTCATTTTGCCAAGCTTCTGGCACCATCATCAGAACCGCTTCTTGCAAAGACCTGCCGTTCATCAATAAGAATTCAAGGACGTTGTCAAAACTCCCGGAATCTGAAACTTCAGTCTCAATGACGGGTAGCGCTTTGGCTAAATTGTCACCCAGCGTTTCGCTTTTTAGCACACCTTCACGAGCTCTCATCCAGTTGTAATTACCTTGGCGCGTGTTAATTTCACCGTTGTGAGACATAAAGCGGCACGGCTGTGCACGATCCCATGAAGGGAATGTGTTGGTTGAAAAGCGTGAATGCACCATCGCTAAATACGTGGCGTATTTAGGGTCAGCTAAATCTGCGTAAAAATCTAGAATTTGTGAACCCATCAACATGCCTTTGTAAATAATGACACGTGTTGAAAGGCTGCAAACATAGAACAATAAGGCTTGCGATAGAGATTTGTCGGTGCGAATCTCGTTCGAGGTCGATTTTCTAATGATAAATAGCACTCGCTCAAAAGCATCGTCGTCTATGCCATCAGCTGCCACGATAATCATCTGTTTGATAACGGGTTGTGAGTCACGGGCTGTATTGCCAACACCTGCCTTCTCAGCGTCAACGGGTACATCACGCCAGCCGACAAGTGTTTGACCTTGGTCTTCGATTGCTTTTTCAAACAATTTAATACAGTGCGCTCTTTGAGCGTCATCTTGTGGCAAGAAAACATTACCAACACCGTAACGGCCTTGCTCAACATCAACGCCGAAAAGTGATTTGATTTCTTTAGCAAAAAAACTGTGCGGAATATTGGTTAGGACGCCAGCACCGTCACCGGTATTTGCCTCACAGCCGCAACCACCGCGATGATCCATGCGAGAGAGCATTTCTAAAGCATCTAGGGTGATCTGGTGAGAAGACTGCCTCTTTATGTGAGCAATAAAACCAATACCGCAATTTTCCTTTTCATTGTTTGGATGATAAAGACCGATTGGTTTTGGTAAATACAATTGTTTGTTCTTCATAAGGGTCTTGCTGAGATAGATCGAAAATAGTTCATCATTATATCGTAAAACCAAATACTACAGAAAGCCAAATACGCCTAAATGTCTTGTTGTAACAGGCATCTTCGGGTAGAATGTTAATGTTTTTACACGCCATGTTAGCAATAATTTCACCTTCCAAAACCCAAGATTTCTCCACATGTGATTGTGAGGCCTTTTCTCAAACTCGTCAAATTGAAGACTCTAAAGAGTTGGTGGCTATTTTGAGGGGTAAAAATGAAGTTCAAATTGCGAAATTAATGTCTCTGAGTGAGAAGCTAGCAAAGCTCAATTTTGATCGATTTCAAAATTTTCAAACACCCTTTACCCTTGAAAATGCCAAGCAGGCATTATTGGCTTTTAAGGGTGATGTGTACAACGGCATTGATGCGTCTAGCTTGAGTGAGGATGATTTGAACTTTGCCCAAGACAAAGTGCGTATGCTCTCAGGGCTTTATGGTGTGGTTCGTCCGCTGGATTTGATTCAACCGTATCGTCTTGAAATGGGCACTAAGTTGGCCAATAATAAAGGCAAAAATCTTTATGAATTTTGGGGTACTGGCGTTAGTGAAGTGCTTAATGATGATGAGAGTGAGTTGATTGTTAACCTTGCTTCTAATGAATACTTTAAGTCAATCGACCAAAAATCTTTAAAAGCGAATATTTTGAATATCGCCTTTAAAGAGAAAAAAGGTGATATCTATAAAATCATTGGCATATTTGCTAAACGCGCCAGAGGCCTAATGGTAAATTACATTATTCGCAATCGCTTAAATAACGCTGAATCGCTTAAGGGTTTTACCGATGAAGGTTATCAATTTTCCAGTGAGTTCTCAAGCAATACATCATGGGTATTTACCAGAGGCTAGTCCGATTGCTTCCTGAGAGCTGTATTGTTTGCTCTGAATCCTCGCAGCACGTGGTTTGCCA
>CAJXHL010000054.1 GCA_913054335.1 uncultured Gammaproteobacteria bacterium
ATATGGTGGGGCGTGAGCGACTTGAACGCTCGACCATCGGATTAAAAGTCCGGTGCTCTACCAACTGAGCTAACGCCCCAAATAAAGCCCATCTCAAGTTCACAAATACCTGAACTTATGTGCTTTGACAAAAACGAGAAATTATACTCAACAAGTGAGTAATAATCAATCGCAAATTATTCTTTATTTACTGCCTCTCTAAGCAGTTTTCCAGGCTTAAAAAACGGCACATATTTCTCCGCAACTTCTGTTTTTTCACTGGTTTTCGGATTGATACCCACCCTACTTTTTCGGTGCTTTCTTGAGAAACCGCCAAAGCCTCTTATTTCAACACCTTCACCTGAAATAATTGCCTTACTCAACTCGTCAAAAATAACTTCCACAGAATTTTTAGCCTCCGTACGAGATATATTACAAGTATTTGAGATTGACTCAATAAGGTCTGTCTTTTTCACAAATTCCTCAAAGAATAAGCCGTTGCACGACGTACAGCGGCTTATCTATTTATTTATTACTTATCTTTTGCTTGTTTCAGCAAATCACCTAAAGTTGAGCTGCCAGTTTTGCTCGACTTCGCATTGTAATCATCCATCGCTGCTTTTTCTTCAACTGAATCTTTCGCTTTAATGCTCAGTGCAATTTTTCTCGTTCTTCTGTCGATTTGCGTAATCACAACTTCCAGTTCTGCACCATGTTTAATCACTGTTGATGCATCTTCAATGCGATCTTGTGAGATTTCAGAAACACGTAAGTAACCAGTAATGCCTTCAGCAAGCTCTATAACTGCGCCTCTTACATCTACTTCTACAGCAGTGCCTTTGACAATTGAACCTTTGCCATTAGCATTGGCATACTGAGAGAAATCATCTTCAGTTAATTGCTTAATTCCTAGAGAAATACGCTCTTTTTCGGCATCAATGTTTAGAATTACAACGTCTAGCTCTTGGCCTTTTGAGTAATTAGAAACGATTTGATCTGCTGACTGCTTCTCCCATGAAATGTCGGCTAAGTGTATTAAGCCATCAATACCACCCGGAAGACCAACAAATAAACCAAAGTCAGTGATTGACTTAACCACTACATTAATCTTACCGCCTTTAGTGAAATTACCTTCAAAAGCTTCCCATGGGTTCTCTTGAGCTTGCTTCATGCTTAGAGAAATACGGTGCTTAGATTCTTGAACATCTAATACAACCACTTCAACTTCTTGACCTAATTTAACAAACTTAGAAGGTCTGGCATTAGCATTCGTCCAATCCATTTCACTTACGTGAACAAGACCTTCAACACCCTCTTCAATACGTACAAACGCTCCGTAGTCAGTTAGATTAGAAACTTCACCAGTCACTTTCTTACCAATTGGAAGACGCTCTGAAATGTTGTCCCAAGGACTCGGTGTTAGTTGCTTCAGACCAAGAGAAACACGCATCTTTTCTTTATCGTAATTCAATACTTTAACGGTAATTTTGTCACCAATTGAAAGTTTTTCGGATGGGTGGTTAACACGCTGCCATGAAATGTCAGTAATGTGAAGTAGACCATCAATACCACCCAAGTCAACAAAGGCGCCATAATCTGCAAGGTTCTTAACGATACCATCAATCTCTTTACCTTCTTCAAGTGTTTCAAGAAGTGCTTCTCTGTCAGCAGAGTGCACCTCTTGCATCACTGCTTTTCTTGAGATAACAATATTGTTTCTAACTTCATCCATCTTGATAACAATGGCTTCAATTTCTTGACCTTGTAAATAATCAAAGTCTTTAACAGGTCTAACGTCTACCAATGAGCCTGGTAGGAATGCTTTAATAACGCCGATATCAACTGTAAGGCCGCCTTTTACAGAGCCTGTTACAACACCAGTAACTACTTCCTTAGAATTCATTGCAGCTTCGAGCTCTTGCCACATTTTAATGCGCTTCGCTTTCTCGCGAGAAAGAAGCGTGTGACCAAGACCATCATCGATGGACTCAAGAGCCACTTCGACAACATCGCCTTCGGAGATTTCAAGTTCGCCATGTGCGTCTTTAAACTGGTTTAGAGAAATAAAGCCTTCAGACTTGAGGCCAACATTAATAACCGCTTTCTCGCGGTTCATGCTGACTACTGTGCCCATTATTAATGCGCCGACTTTAACGTTTTGTTGAGTTTCGCTATTTTCAAATAGCTCGGAAAATGATTCTGACATATTATATTTGTGATGTTGACCGGTAATTATTAAGCTTTTACGGTTTGCGCCTAATGCCTATCGGGTTGGTTAATCAAGAAGTTTGACCGCTCAAACTTCAATTAGCGCCATTACTCTTGCAATGACTTCATCAATCGTAAGACAAGTTGTGTCAATGATTAATGCATCTTCGGCAGGCTTTAAAGGAGAGTGTTTGCGACTAGCATCGCGCTCATCTCTTTTTTTAACCTCTGCCAAAATCTGCGAAATGTTACCAGCATTGGCGCTATTTTGCAACTGTTTTAGACGCCTCTGAGCGCGCTCCTCGGCACTTGCAGTCAAATAAATTTTGTAGGAGGCGTGGGGAAAAACAACAGTACCCATATCTCTACCATCGGCAACTAAGCCCGGTGTTTGCTCGAATTGTTGCTGTTTTTTTAACAGTGCCGCCCTCAGCGGTGCAATAACAGCAAGTTGTGAGGCCAACTCTGCCGTTTGTTCGGTACGAAGCTCTTTGGATACTTCTATCCCATCTAGGTAAACATTCAGTAATTCTTGACCTTCAACAGATTCAAATTTCAAGTCCAGTTTTTCAGCAAGCCCAACCAAGTCCAGTTCATCATCAAAACGGATGTTTCGACTTTGGGCGGCGAGCGCAAAGCCACGATAAATGGCGCCAGAATCAAGCAGATGCCAGCCCATTTTGTCAGCTACGATACGCGCAACACTCCCTTTACCAACGCCGCTTGGGCCATCAAGGGTTAATACAGGAACACTTACCAAGTTACTCCGGCCTCATGTGCGGGAATAAAAGCACATCCCTAATTGACGGAGAGTCGGTAAACAACATCACCAAACGGTCAATACCAATACCCTCTCCTGCTGTTGGTGGCATGCCGTATTCCAAAGCACGAATATAGTCAGCGTCATAGTGCATCGCTTCATCATCGCCCGCATCTTTCTCACTCACTTGGTCTTGGAATCGTTGCGCTTGGTCTTCGGCGTCATTTAGCTCTGAGAAGCCGTTGGCAATTTCACGACCACCAATAAATAATTCAAAGCGATCAGTAATGAAAGGATTGTCGTCATTGCGTCTGGCTAATGGCGACACTTCTGTTGGATACTCAGTAATAAAAGTAGGCTGAATGAGCTTCTCTTCCACAGTGGATTCAAAAATTTCAATTTGAATTTTGCCTAATCCCCAGTTGTCCTTAATGTGGATACCCAGTTTTTCAGCTGTGTCTTTGGCGTTACCTTCTTGCAAGTCCTCAATTTTTAATGCTGGGTTGTAGTGCAATATTGAATCAACCACACTAAGTCGTTTGAACGGTTTCGAGAAGTCAAAATCATCGCCTTGATAATGAATATTGGTAGAGCCACAAACATCTGTCGCAATGCCTCTGAATAGGGTTTCAGTTAAGTCCATCAAGTCATGATAAGTAGCGTAAGCTTGATAAAACTCAATCATTGTAAACTCAGGATTATGGCGAGTCGACAGACCTTCATTCCTGAAATTACGATTGATTTCAAATACTCTATCCATGCCACCCACAATCAAACGCTTAAGATAAAGTTCCGGCGCAATGCGTAGGAATAAATCCATATCCAAAGCATTGTGATGAGTGACGAATGGTTTTGCCATTGCGCCGCCCGGGATGACTTGCATCATCGGCGTTTCAACTTCCAAGTAATCATGCTCAATAAAAAAGTTACGAATATAGGCAACAATTGCACTGCGACGTTTAAAGACGTCCCTCGAAGTCTCGTTCATAATGAGGTCAACATAACGCTGACGGTAGATCGTCTCTTGGTCTGAGAGACCGTGAAATTTTTCCGGCAAAGGTCTCAGAGATTTAGTCAGTAGACGAATGCAACTTACTCTAATAGAGAGCTCGCCCGTTTTGGTCTTGAATAAAGTGCCGCTGGCGCCAATAATATCGCCTATGTCCCACTTTTTAAACTGTTCATTATAAAAACCCTCTACCAATTCGTCACGAGTAACAAACAGCTGAATTTGTCCTGTTGAATCTTGTAATTGTGCAAAGCTGGCCTTACCCATCACACGCTTAAGCATCATTCGCCCTGCAACACACACCTCTATAGCTTGCTCGTCCAAATTTTCTTTGGTTAAAGAGTTGTATGCTTCAACAAGGTTTTTTGCAGAATCTTGAGGCTTGAAATCATTAACAAAAGGATTACCCTGTTCGCGCAATGTTGCTAATTTGGATTTTCTTTCTGCAATCAATCTGTTGTCGTCTTGTTCGTTCACTTTTATTCTTGTTCCTCTAATTCTGCTTGTGCTAAGGCTTTTGCCTTTGTTAAATCTTTCTCTGCCAAATCATCTTTACCGAGTTGCTTATAAATCGTTCCACGGTTGTAATAGGCTTGATAAAAATCCTTATCGAGCTCAAGCGCCTTACTCAAATCCCTGATAGCTAATTTTTCTTTGGTTATTTTAATGTATGCATTGCCACGGTTATAGTAAGCTGCAATGTATTTGTTATCAATCGCTAATGCTTTTGTGTAATTGTCAACTGCTTCAGCATTCTTATTCAAACGGTCATAGCAATTGCCAAGGTTGTTATAAGCACCGGCATCCTTGTTATTCAAATCAAGAGCGCTTTCAAAATACCCAATTGCCTCTTCAAAGCTCTCTTTCTCTTGAGCTAAATACGCCAAACAAAAATAGGCTTCGGCGCTGTTAGGGTTGGCTGTGATTGCGTTAACCATGCTTTCATGTGCTAAATCGTTATTACCTTGCTGTTGATGAAGGTGCCCCAAATTAAGATGGGCATTTGCCTTGAGCTCATTATCACTTGCCGTATGATTGGCAAGCGCATTCCAAGACTGAATGGCCAAAGAAAGCTCACCCTGCCTTTGCTGGCTGTAAGCCCCAACTATTAAATCACTAAGCTCTTGATTTTCAGTCATTTTTATCACTCAGAAAATATTAAATTGATTGTTACTAAGGCCTCTCATAAAGAGCGTGTATTTTAGCCTGTGGGGCAATGAAGTGGTTTATTTTAATAAGCTTTTTGCCTTTTCCAAATCAACTTCCTCTTCACTTGTTTTGATCACTTTTGATTTGGTTGAGCGAAATAATGCAACTAAGCCAACTAGAAAAAAAATAAAAGGTGCAAACCACAGTGCGTAAGTTGAGATCTTGACAGGCGGCTTAAAGACAACAAAATCTCCAAAACGTTCAACCATAAAGGCATGAATCTCATCATCCGTTTTACCGCTGACAATTAGCTGCTGCACCTTCTGCCGAAGATCAAGAGCCAGAGACGCATTTGAACCACCGATGCTTTGGCCTTGACAAACAGGGCAACGAATTTCATCAATTAAATTTTGGTAGCGCTGCTCTTGCTCAACAGTTAAAAACTCTTTTGCATCAATGCTCTGTGCAGAAACAACCTGAATAAGCAATAAAAGAAGTGTAAATTGAATAAAATAACGCATTCAAGTAATTAGATACTCTCGTCTAAATAATTATTAAATCTGATAGCGATAATTTTAACGTATGCCACTTATCACCTTAGACAATATTTCCCTACGATTTGCTGAAAAGCCTATTCTTTGCGAGGTTAGTGCCACTATTCATAAAGGCGACAAAATCGCACTGATTGGACGCAATGGTGAGGGCAAGTCAAGCTTTATGAAAGTGCTGTCGGGTATTATTCAAGCAGATGATGGCAATCTAAAAATCAAAAATAGCACAACAATTAGCTACTTAGAACAATCGCCGCCCGACGATGACAACGACCAAACTTTATTCGAAATCGTTGCCCAAGGCTTGGGTGATATTGGCGAACTATTAGCCAAATATCAAACCTGCTTGAACAAAGGCAACATCGATGAAAGTGCAGCCTGTCAAGATGAAATTGAACGAAAAGACGCTTGGCACTATTTGAACAAAATCGAGGTCATTCTTAATCGTTTTACTCTTGATTCAAAAGCAACACTTGAAACCCTTTCAGGAGGTTGGCGTCGACGCGTCATGCTTGCTAAGGCACTAATCCAAGAGCCTGATTTGCTGTTACTTGACGAACCAACCAACCATATGGACATTATCGCCATTTTGGATTTGGAAAAAATGCTTAAAGACTTCCACGGTACTCTGATATTGATTAGCCATGACCGTTCTTTTGTGCAAGGTATTGCTAACAAAGTATTCGATTTAGATCGAGGTAATTTGTCAGTTTTTGACTGTGGCTATCTTGACTACATCAAACGTAAAGACAGTTTGCTAAACGCTGAAGGTTTAGCCAATGCAAGATTCGACAAAAAACTTGCTCAAGAAGAAACCTGGATTCGCCAAGGCATCAAGGCGAGGCGAACAAGAAACGAAGGTCGTGTTAGGGCACTGCAAGAAATGCGCCAAACCTATATTAGCCGCCGTAAGCAACAAGGAAAAGCCAAAATCCATACGCTTGAAGATGAGCAACGTGTTTCGAAGATTGTCTTCGAAGTTAAAAAAATCAGTTATCAAATTGGCGAGTTAGAGTTGGTCAAAGATTTTTCAACGCTTATTTTGAAAGGTGAAAAAATCGGCATTATCGGTGGCAACGGCTCAGGAAAATCCACCCTTATCCGACTTTTGCTTGGCGAACTCACCCCTGATAAAGGCAATATCCGCCGCTCAAAAACCATTGAACTCGCCTACTTTGATCAAATGAGGGAAATGCTTGAGCCCAACATGAAAGCAATGGATTTTGTTTCTGGCGGCCGAGATTATATTAATATCAATGGTAAAGACAAGCACGTTATCGGCTATTTACGTCAATTCTTATTCACTGGAAAACAAGCGATGGCGCCCATTCGAATGTTCTCAGGTGGCGAAAAAAATCGACTAATGCTCGCCAAAATATTATCTCAACCTGCAAACCTTTTAGTGCTCGACGAGCCAACCAACGACCTCGATGTGGAAACCCTAGAATTGCTAGAGGAGATGCTGGTTGATTACGCTGGTACGGTCATTCTTATTTCACACGATAGAACTTTTCTTAACAATATTGTCAGCTCAACCATCGTTATGGAGGGTGAGGCTGTTATTGAGCAATACATTGGTGGCTATGATGACTATCTTCGTCAACGCAGTGAACAATTAGAGCAAAAAAACAAGGCAAAAACAACAACGACAGTCGCCAATAAACCAAAAAAAGTACAAACTAAGCTCTCATATAAAGAACAACAGCAGTTAAATGAGCTTCCTAGAAAAATTGAGGACCTTGAAAACAGCATTACTACTTCCCAAGAACAGCTATCAGACCCAACTTTTTATCAAAATCCAGACGCCCAAAATATAACCATTGAATTGAGTAAAATGGAGCTCGAATTAGAGCAGATGTACGACAAATGGAGTGAGCTGGACAATGGATAAAAACAAGATACCTTTGATTGTTGATCTGGATCACACTCTTATTGATACCGATCTTTTAATGGAATCATCCAAAGGCGTTCTTGGTAAATCCCCTTGGTTAATTTTTCATTATCTATACTGGCTTTCAAAGGGAAAAGGTTATTTGAAGGACCAATTGGTTAGGCGCTTTGAGATTAACATTGCAGAACTGCCTTTTAACGAAACAGTCATTGGCTATATTCAAAAGAAAAAGAAACTCGGTGTTACAGTCATATTAGCAACAGCGTCCCACAAAAACTACGCCTATGCTGTCGCCAAACATTTGAAAATTTTTGACGATGTGATGGCGAGTAATAAAGACTTTAACCTTTCAAGCCACAACAAAGCTGAAAAACTCATTCAGCGTTTTGGTGAAGATCAATTTGATTACATGGGGGATCACATGCGAGACTTGCCCGTATGGGAGGCTTCAAACCTTGCAATTATTGTCAACGCCACCAAGCGCATCATTAATAATACCGGTCATATAAAAACTTTCGTTCTATCAAAGAAAGGTGCTCCAACACCGCGTGAAGCCCCTCAAAAACCAGTAACAAGCAGCTCTAAAGAATAAAGTACCACAAAAACAGCAAAGGCGGCTAGAAGCCCAAAAAGCATGAGCCTATTAAAGGAAATTTGTTTTCCCAGAAAACGTCTATCCACAAACCAAATCACGTAGCTGACAATAAAAGCAATAAGAAGTAGTTTAAGAACGGGTGCCATTGAGTTAATATCCCTTATGTGTTTTAATTGGTGGAGTTTTACATTAGACCTATAGGGCCTCTATCATTATGCCCTGTAAAACAAATAAAATCCCACTTTTAAATCTAAAATAGTTTGTGCAAAACCCTCAAACACTCATTTGAAGCTTTCTAATATTTTAACTGCCAATTTCTCATTAATGCCGCCCACTTTTTGTAATTCATCAAGGCTCGCTTTTTGAATTTCTTGCAGCCCACCAAAGTGGTTAAGTAGCGCTGTTCGTTTATTGGTGCCAATGCCTTTCACCGCCTCAAGCGGAGAGGTGTTGCGTTTTTTCGCTCTTTTCTGGCGATGATTTTTTATCGCAAAACGATGTGATTCATCGCGAATGTGATTAATTAACAGCAATGCAGGATCGTGTGGCGGCAAGTTGATGCGTTTTACCTTCTCATCTTCAATAACAATCAAGGTCTCTAGGCCCGCCTTTCTGCCCTCACCTTTAGCAATGCCAACAAGCTGTACTGTATCAATGCCAATCGAATCCATCACCATAATCGCTTGGTTGAGCTGACCCAGGCCACCATCAATAAAAACCACATCAGGTAGTGATTTGCCAGCTTGTATCAAACGCGAATATCGGCGAAACACAGCTTGGTTCATCGCAGCATAGTCATCCCCTGGAGTAATATTATTAATGTTAAATTGTCGATACTTAGCTGTTTTTGGTAGACCTTTTTCAAACACCACACAGGAGGCAGTTGTCGCTTCTCCCATGGTGTGGCTGATATCAAAGCATTCCATCCACTCTGGCAGCTCATCAAGGGCAAGCGTTTTTTGTAAAGATTCAAGCTGTATTTTTTTGGTAAAGCCAGACAACAAGCGCTGTTTGAGTGATTCTTTAGCGTTTAAGCTTGTAATCTCCAAAAAATGCTTTTTTTCGACGCCAGGTGACTGAATCAATTGAGTCGACAATGCGCTAGCAATGAGCTGCTTATCGATTAACTTATGACTAACAAGAATTTGCTTTGGTGTTTTCTTACCAAGATAATACAAAGGCAAAAAAGCGCTTAAAACAGTGCTGCAATCTTTTTCAGAGGTATGTTTTGGAAAAAAACTCTCTGAGCCTATTTGCTTTCCAGAACGTACAAACAATACTTCAACGCAATGTTTATTGGACTTTTCGACAACACAAACCACATCCATATCTGAAGAAAATTGGGACCCGTGTTGCTCCTGAATAGTACGTAGGCCAATTAATTGATCCCGATAATTAGCTGCCGATTCGAAGTCAAGATCAATAGAAGCTTTTGTCATTTTATCTGAAACATCGTTCAGCAACTTGGTGCCCTTTCCTTTTAAAAATTGTGCAACCATATCGACATCTTGCTTATACTTATGGTCAGACACTTTGCCAACGCAAGGTGCACTACAAAGCCCTATTTGATACTCAAGACATGGCCTAGACCTTGCCCGATAAAAACTATTAGTGCACTGCCTTACTTTGAATATTTTTTTTAAATGCGCTAAGGCATCCCTCGCAACATAAGCAGAAGGATAAGGGCCAAAATACTGGTTGTCAGGAAGCTTCTTGCCGCGATGAAGACCAAGTCTTGGATGCCTATCTGCACTGATAAAAATGTAAGGATAACTCTTTGAATCTTTGAGCAAAATATTGTATTTAGGCTTATGCTGCTTGATAAGGTCATTTTCTAATAGCAATGCCTCGGTTTCTGTTTTGGTAATAATGACTTCAAAAGTATCAATCTTTCCTCTTAAGATACTCGTCTTATCGTGCGTTTTAGATTCAACAAAGTATTGCGAAACCCTTTTTTTTAAATTTTTTGCCTTGCCAACATAGATTATTTTTTGCTTACGATCAAGCATTTTATACACACCTGGGCTGACGCTCAAATGTTTCAATTTGTCACTTAATGTTTGGTCTGTCATTTCAATCAGAAATCATTTAAAAGATAGTAAAATAGCCCCAAA